>DRHY01000228.1 GCA_011052985.1 Methylophaga thalassica | reverse complement strand
AAGGCATCAAATACACCATCCATAAATCGTGCTAATTCTAGTGGTCGAGATAAGGATTCGACTTCTGCCACAATGTCTTCTGCCACCTCTTCATTAAACGAGTGGCGTTCAAGTAAGCGGTGACGACCGGATTGCAGCTCTTCTAGGGTTTGCTCTGTAATCGCTTTAGTATGAGTCAATAAGCTTTCTAGAGAGGCTTTATCGCCTGGTGCTTTCATGGCAGTACCAAGATCGTCTTTGGTCACCTTGGCGATACGTTGGCCTGCGGCTAACACCTGATCAAAGGCATTCATGCCTTTGTGATACCAGTCTAGTAACACTGATTGTGCAGTTCCCGGGTAAAAAGGCACATGAATCTGCACATCTTCAGTTTGACCAATCCGATCCAAACGACCGATACGTTGCTCAAGTAGATCTGGATTTACAGGCAGGTCAAATAACACTAAATCATGAGCAAACTGGAAGTTACGCCCTTCACTGCCGATCTCGGAACAGACAAGGCACTGAGCCCCCTCTTCTTCATCAGCAAAATAAGCTGCAGCTCTATCTCTATTAACTAAGCTGATATTTTCATGGAAGACTGCTGAGCGAATGCCGTGATTCAGATTAAGGTGATCTTCGAGCTCTAATGCTGTTTTGGCATTAGCACAAATCAATAACACCTTACGCTGTCGGTCGGCTTTCAAAAATTCAACAAGCCATGGAATACGTGCGTCACTCTGTAACCAATCCGATTCAAAATGTAGTTCGGGCCAAATGATCTCACCCATGTTTTCTTTTGATAATGCTTCAGGTAACACAAGTGGGTAAGTATGTAGACGTCTTTGCGGGAAGCCTTTCACCACCTCGCGAGTGTTGCGATATAACACTCGACCGGTGCCATGCCTATCTAAAAGCTGCTGGATTGCTTCGACTTTTGCCTCAGAAAATAGGGCTTCATCTGTTAGACGTTGATTCACACTGTCATCAACTAAATCAGCCAATGTAGACTGCTGTTGTTTTGTTAATGAAGTTAGATCGCTCACTGCATCCACGGCATCAATCAGTTCACTAATCGGCTGATAGGCGGTCTCTTGTTTGATGAACTCTTCTAAATCGTAAAACTTATCTGGATCGAGCAAACGAAGACGAGCAAAGTGGCTTTCAATACCTAATTGCTCTGGAGTGGCAGTAAGAAGTAGTAATGCAGGAATCTGCTGCGAAAGATGTTCTATAAAGCGGTAAGCAGAGCTCACTGTTTCTGGTGACCACTCTAAGTGATGAGCTTCATCGACAATCATCATATCCCAGTCTGCATCCAACACGTCGTCATGCATTTCTGGTTTAGCTAAAAGATCATTCAGACCACACAATACGAACTGGGCGCTATCGAATGGATTACCCTCGTTGAGCTCAAATAAAGCGTCATAACGATCATGATCAATCAAGGTGAAGGAGAGGTTAAATCGACGTAGCATCTCCACTAACCATTGATGAAGCAATGCATCCGGCACGATAATAAGGGCCCTTCTGACTTGTCCCTTCAAGACTTGTTTATGCAGAATCATGCCAGCTTCAATCGTTTTACCGAGACCAACCTCATCGGCTAACAAGACACGAGGTGCAAAGCGCTCTGCGACTTGTTGAGCTATGTATAATTGATGTGGAAGTAACTGAACTCGTGAACCAAGTAAGCCGTAAGTAGGCGATTTTAATAGTTCGTGTTGATGAACCAGCGCTTTAGAGCGAAGTTGAAACTGACTATTTTTATCGACCTGACCAGCTAAAAGCCTGTCTTGAGGTTGATTGAAGTGAACACGACTATCGAGATCCATTTCATGGATACTTATCTGTTCACCCTCAGCGGTATCACCCTGATAGATATAACAGTCATTAAAATCTTGCACCATGCTGACAGTAAAACTGACTTGTTCACGGGTAGTCACTTTATCACCGACAGAATAGATAACACGGCTCAGAGGCGCATTGTTTGCTGCATAAAATCGTGTTTCAGCCACAGCAGGGAATAATACTTCTATGCGCCGTCCGCTCGCCTCCTGAATAAGACCTAGCCCTAACTCTGCTTCGCTGTTGCTAACCCAACGTTGACCAACAATAAATGCACTATCTGACAATGTTTACTCCGCTCTTTTTCACTGTGTAATATTTTTAAATGACAATACTAAAAAGTCACTTGGGTGGCTTATGGTAAATTGTTAGCCTGTTTTTTCCTATAGCCGAGTGTTCATGGCCACTGATTTTTATACTGTCGATAGTGTTACCGAAGCCGAATATGAGATTAAAAAATCGCGTTTTATTGGTGTGGTAATGCCCTGCCAATCTGAGAATGAAGCATTGCAGCGACTGAGGACATTAGCCCAACAACATCCTCAAGCAAACCACCTCGCCTTTGCATGGCGTATTCGTCAACCTGAGGGATTTATTACTGAACGTTTTCATGATGCTGGCGAACCATCAGGCACCGCAGGTAGACCGATATTAGCGCCCATGGAGGGGGAATCACTGATTAACACGGTTGTTGCTGTGATTCGTTATTTTGGGGGGATTAAACTGGGTACGGGAGGATTGACCCGTGCTTATGCCACAGCAGCAAAGGATGCGATGAGTGCGGCGAAGTTTATTCCCTGGATAGAAATGAAAACCCTGCATTTAGACATTGCCTATGCGCAATTGCAATTGCTTGAATATCAGCTTAAGAAAATACACGGTGAGATTATCGAACAAACCTTTACTGACACTGTTTCAATAACGATTTCATTGCCTGCCTCTGAGTTTGAAAGCATCAAACAGCAATTTACTGAGTTTGTGTAAACTTTACTGAGTTTGTGTAAACGTCACCAAGCGGCCATTAATATCAGACTTTAAAAACCCATACCTTTCAGATATATAGCTAATAGTGTTGCGATGATACATAAACACATGTGTAGGATCATTTTTGTAATTCCACTGATGAAAATCAATCCCTTCGTGAAATAACTCGGTCATACAATACAGCCGGGCTGATGGCTTAAGTAAATGTTTCAGTAATGCAAAGCTTTTTGCTGGCTGATGAAAATGTTCAATCACTTCACAACTAGTGACATAATCATACTGCTGGTTTAGACACTCTTCTGTGTTGATAAATAAAGGATCATATGCCTCTATCTGATACCCAGCCTGTGTCAACACATGGGTAATCACCGGTGCGTGACCAGCCCCGAAATCTAAGCCTTTATGGCTGAAGTTATAGTCATTTTGTACAGCGTTTGTTATCGGACTGACAAAGTGCTGAAATCGTAAGTCAGACACCTCATTCAAGTGTTCTAAATAACGCGTCTTCTCTGCTTGAATATCTGGCCATAAGTTCCTATCCATGAACACGGCTGAGCAAAATCCACATTGATAATAGCGTCGCTGTTTGAAATCATAAAACAAGGGAGATTGATGTTGGCACAGAGGGCAAAACGAGTGAGATATAGCCATAACAAGGATGTGCCAATAAGGTAAAAGTGAGCTGTTATAGACTTAACCCGAGTAATGTCGGGTTAAGTCTGTCATGTTTGATTAAGATAATGGCAAGAAACTACTCAATAGACCTATCAATCCACCAAATACACCACCCCAGACCACCAACCAACCAAGATGCTCTTTTATCATCCGCTGGATAATATTTTTCACCATAAGAGGTGTCATTTCATCTAAACGTGACTTAACAATATGTTCAATATGAAAATGAATATCATCAAAAGCAGCGTGGCTGTTTAGTTTTTCTT
>DRHY01000227.1 GCA_011052985.1 Methylophaga thalassica | reverse complement strand
CCCGGTGTCGGTAAAACCACACTTGCTCATACGCTTGCGGCAACTCTTGGACTCACTTTTCAACGTATTCAATTTACCAGCGATATGTTGCCCGCTGATATCATTGGTGTCTCCATATTCAATCGTGATAAAGCGGAATTCACCTTTCACCCTGGCCCAATATTCACTCAATTAATCTTAGCTGATGAGGTGAATCGAGCATCACCCCGCACACAAAGCGCCCTACTTGAAGCGATGGAAGAACAGCAAGTCACCATTGATAATCAAACCTTAGATTTATCCACACCTTTTTTTGTTATCGCCACCCAAAACCCTAGCCATCAACTCGGCACCTTTGAGTTACCCGAATCCCAGCTTGACCGTTTTCTGATGCGTATTGAGATTGGCTATCCCGATGCTGAGGCTGAAAGAGCACTCCTCAGTGGCGAAAATCGTCGTGATTTAGTGAAAAAACTACAGGCTGTAATAACACCTCAGCAGCTACTGGATTTGCAGCATCAAGTCAGCACGATCACTGTCAGCTCAGCGTTATTGGATTATCTGCAATCCATTTTGCGTTATACCCGTGAATCGGGTCATTTCCAGCATGGGCTCTCACCTCGTGCAGGCTTAGGTTTACTAAGTGCAGCAAAAGCATGGGCCAGTATTGATGGCCGTGGTCATGTAGTGCCAGAAGATGTTCAAGCTGTGCTGGCCAATGTAGTCAGTCATCGATTAGTTGTGAAAGATGAGGCACATCGACACAATTGGTTGGAAACGATGATTCAAGCCATCCCGGTTCCCTAATGAACCTGACGATTCAACACCTCAAACAACGCTGGCAAGCAAGATCACAACAGCGAATTTTTATCATGCCATCGCGCTATGGTTATGCCTATGTGGTGCTTATATTTGTGATGTTGTTAGGCGCCATTAATTACAATAATAGCCTTGGTCATTTGTTGTGCTTTTTGCTTGTCAGCTTAGGCCAGGTGGCTATGCATCACAGTCATCGAAATCTTCGTAAGATGTCAATGACGGCAACCGGCTTAGAGCCTGTCTTTTGTGAGCAATCAGCTCAGTTTAGACTCACCTTTAGTAATGAAGACGGACATGATCATTACCAGCTGCAAGTCAGTCATAAGAACAATCCATCACGCTCAAGGCTACCCTTCCTAAAACATTATCACCCACATCATCTGATTGACGCTATAAAGGCGGATTCACAGCATAGTTCATCACTGTACATTGTCAGTAAACAGCGTGGCTGGTTATCACTTAATACGGTAAGTCTAGGTAGCACGTATCCGCTTGGTTTATTTCGCTGTTGGACATTATTTTCAGCTCCTGCCCAAGTACTTATTTACCCCAAACCCGCTGGTGATAAAGCCTTTCCTTCCAATGAGCTTTCGCTGAATAATGGTGAACGTCAGCATGATTTGGGGGATGATGATTTTTCTGGTTTGCGACAATATCGCGAGGGTGAACCATTACATAGCGTTGCCTGGAAAGCGATGGCACGTGATGAGGTAATGCGAAGTAAACAATTTTTTTCACCTCAAGCAAATGACCTGGAATTTAGCTGGTACTCACTTGAGAAATTAGACACTGAGCAAAAATTGTCCCAACTCTGTCAATGGATTTGTGAAGCCGAAAACCGCCAGCATCGCTATGGATTAGTCTTACCGACACTCCGCATTCAGCCATCGAAGGGCCCTTCTCATCAGCATCGTTGTTTAAAACAACTGGCATTGTATGAAGAATAAGCCTGATAACTCGCCGCCAAAAAGCACCATTAATGCACTGATAGTTGCTTTATTTTTGGCCGCTATTCCTCATTTTATTTACCAACCAGCCTGGGTTGGCATGACCTTTTGTATTTTGATGAGCTGGCGCTTATTACACCATTGGCGGGGCTGGCCTCTGCCCTCTGCCAGTCGCTGGTTGAGGGTGCTACATAATGTGACCGCCCTACTGACCATCGTTTTATTGGTGAGTCAGTTTGGTCTAACCATTGGTCGAGATGCTGGAGCCGCTTTATTGACCATGATGTTAGCTTTCAAAGTGGTGGAAATTAGATCCTTACGCGATTATTACGTGAGCTGTTTTTTAGGTTTTTTCCTGGTTATCACTAACTTTTTTTACAGCCAAAGTGTCTTCATGGTTGGCTTGATGCTGGCCGTCATTATTGGTCTGACTTTTTGTCTAATCAGCGTTAACTCTCTATCACAAGACACCGGCGCTAAACTAAAGCTATCGGCAAAGCTGGTGGCACAGTCACTACCAATGATGGTGTTTTTATTCATTCTATTTCCTCGTATATCAGGGCCCATATGGGGATTACCGGAAGATGCTAATGCCAATCAGGCACAGAGTCTCAGTGATCAACTTACCCTTGGAGAGTTACCACAAACGGGCACATCTGGGATTGGCGATAACATTCGAATGGGCAATATTAGCCAACTGATTCAATCGGACGAGATTGCCTTTAGGGTGGAGTTTGAAAATGACAATGTGCCACCGAATAGTAAACTCTATTGGCGAGGACCTGTGCTATCTAACACCGATGGCACTGTCTGGTCCCCATTTAACCAAGACAAATCGAAAGCAGTTGCCAAAATTACCGACACCGCACAACCCTATCGCTACACCATGACGCTCGAACCAAATAATAAAACGTGGTTGTTTGCCTTAGATATGCCGACTAATTTCCCTGAAACCATACAAAACACCTTCACCGCAGATGGTCGACTGCTTAGTCAAAACCCGATCAAACAACGCAGCCAATATTCACTCACTTCCGCTTTGGCATATCAGTTTAATGTTGACTCCGAACCTAATCTAAATGCTGCCCTTCAATTACCAGAAGATAAACACCCCCGCACACGAGAACTCGCCAAACGCTGGCAAGAAACATACACCACACCTGAAACCTATATTTCCCATGTGTTAGCTATTTTTAGAGAGGATGGTTTTGCCTACACACTGACACCGCCCATACTACGAGGCGACACCGTCGACCAGTTTTTATTCGATACCCGAGAGGGTTTTTGTGAACACTACGCCGCCAGCTTTACTGTTTTGATGCGGGCCGCGGGTATTCCCGCTCGTGTGGTCACCGGTTACCAAGGTGGTGAAATTAATCCCATTGATAACATCCTTACGGTCAGGCAACGTGATGCCCATGCGTGGAGCGAAGTCTGGCTTTCTGGAAAAGGTTGGGTTCGTATCGATCCTACGTCAGCGGTATCGATTCATCGTATCGAACAAGGGATGAATGATTTATTACCCGCCGCACGACTTTCACCTCGGATGTTAGGACAAGATAATGCCTTAGTAGACGCGTGGAAAAACCTAAAAAACAACTGGAATGCCTTTAATACAGCTTGGGATATGTGGGTCGTGTCCTTTGGCCCTGAACGTCAGTTGGCTTTACTATCAAAGCTCGGTATGAATAATCCAAATTGGCAAAAGATGATTATTGCCCTGGTCATCCTATTCTCTTTGATTGGTGTACTCATGTTATTGTCAGTAATTATTAAACGTCCTGAGCGGGATCCTGGCCTGGCTATCTATCTACAGTTTTGTCAAAAGCTCAGCAAACTCGGTGTAACAAAATACGACTATGAAGGACCTAACGATTTTTCTGCACGCGCACAAACGGCTTTGCCTGAGTTAGTCTCACAAATCCATAGCATTAGCCAAGGCTATTCTGATTGGCGATATCGCCAATCAGAACAACAGCTACTTGAACAGCTTCGCCAACAAGTCAAACAGTTTCCTCGCCAACATTAATTGCTTTTTGCCAAGTAGGCTGATTATCAGGAAAATAGTCGAATTAATCTGTCGGTTCGAGGATCGTTAATGG
>DRHY01000226.1 GCA_011052985.1 Methylophaga thalassica | reverse complement strand
GTTTTTTCATACGGAACAGGTAAAACATGAAATTTAGCCTGTTTTGGATCAGGCTGTTCAATTTCAGAACCTAGAAAAATGGGGTAATCAGTCATAGTCATCTCAAGAAAGTCGACATTTAAAATCGTTGTAATCAAACTCTTTGACCACACGAAGCGAATCGCTGGTTGAGTTCCACAAAGCGATAGCGGGTAGTTTAGTGCCATTGAAGGTCGATGTTTTTACCATCGTGTAATGTGCCATATCTTCAAAAATCAGGCGTTGCCCGATTTCTAACGGTTCAGCAAAACTGTAATCATCAATGACGTCACCGGCTAAACACGTCAGACCACCCAGACGGTATGTATGTTCAAACTCATTTGGCTCACCAGCACCACGAATATCGGGGCGGTAAGGCATCTCAAGCGTATCGGGCATATGACAGGTGGCCGATGTATCTAAAATAGCTTGATTAAGTTGGTTCCAAGTAATATCCAAGACTTCACATGTCAGCACGCCAGTGCCAATCGCCATCGCCTCACCCGGCTCTAAATACACCTGCAGCTGATGCCGCTCGGAAAAACGTTTCACAAGGTCAACTAAACCCTCAACATCATAACCCTCGGCAGTAATGTGATGCCCACCACCAAAGTTGACCCATTCCATCTTTGGTAATAAGTGGCCAAACTTAGATTCAAATGCAGCAACTGTACGTTGTAATGGCTCAAAACCTTGTTCGCAGAGTGTATGAAAATGCAGTCCACTAATTCCCTCTAAAGCAGCTTCGTCAAGTTGCGATAAGGTAATACCTAGGCGACTACCCGGAGAACAGGGATCATAGATAGCAACAGCACCTTCAGAATGTTCTGGATTAACACGTAAACCAAATTGCATGCTAGGTCGCTTCGCTTTTGCAGCAAGACACTGCTCACGAAAACGTAACCACTGACCACAAGAGTTAAACACAATATGATTAGCAAACGTCAGCAATTCATCAATATCAGATTGACTAAATGCTGCTGCAAAAACATGCACCTCACCACCGTACTCTTCATAACCTAAGCGTGCTTCGTGCAATCCGCTGGCACAGGTACCATTCAAATACTGGCGAGTTAAATCGGCTAATGACCACATTGAAAAGGCTTTTAACGCACCTAATATCTTGGCACCACTTGCCTGAGCAATGTTATGTAGAATTTTTAAATTGCGTTCAACCGCTACTTCATCAACCACAAAACAAGGTGATGGCAAACGCGATAAATCGAGTTTGCCAAAGTCAGTAAACTGCATTAATTACCCGTCCAGATCGAAGCTATCAAGTTCAACAACTGTCCATGGTAGTCCGTATTTATTCATATCTTCCATGAATGGATCAGGATCAAATTGTTCAATATTCCACACACCGGCTTGTTTCCATTTACCTTCCAGAATCATTTTGGCGCCGATCATGGCAGGAACGCCTGTGGTGTAAGAAATGCCTTGTGATTGCACTTCTTTATAACAATCTTGGTGGTCTTTGATGTTATAAAGGTAAACAATTTTTTCTTTACCGTCTTTGATACCTTTAACAACACAACCGATACAGGTTTTGCCCTTAGTTCTTGGCCCTAAGGTTGATGGGTCTGGTAACAAGGCTTTTAAGAATTGTATTGGCACAACTTTCTGACCTTGAAAATCTATCGGCTCAATACCAATCATGCCCACATTGGTTAACACTTCAAGATGCTTGAGATAGCTTTCACCAAAACTCATCCAAAACTGTGCCCGTTTCAGTGTTGGGTAATTTTTTGTCAGAGATTCCAGTTCTTCGTGGTACATACGGTAAATATCAAAACTACCGACCTCTTCAGGACAGGTAAAACGAGCTTTTTTTGACATTGCAGGCGTAGTAACAAACTCACCATCTTCCCAATGACGACATTCTGCTGTCACTTCTCGGATATTAATTTCTGGATTAAAGTTTGTTGCGAATGGATAACCATGGTCACCACCATTCACATCAATGATGTCTAGCTCATGAATTTCATCAAAGTAATGTTTAGCAATATAGGCTGTAAACACATTCGTCGCACCGGGATCAAAGCCACTACCCAATAAGGCGGTCAAACCGGCTTTTTTGAATTTATCTTGGTAAGCCCATTGCCATTTGTACTCAAATTTAGCGGTATCAAGTGGCTCATAATTGGCGGTATCAAGATAATCGACACCAGCGGCTAAGCAAGCATCCATAATCGTCAGATCTTGATAAGGTAAAGCGACATTTATAACTAATGCGGGCTTTTCTTTTTCCAATAAAGCCGTTAGTTCAGGCACATTGTCAGCATCGACTTTAGCTGTTTTGATTGGACGATCTAATTGTGCAGCAATTGCTTTGCACTTTTCTTCAGTGCGGCTTGCTAAAACAATCTCAGAAAATACCTCAGGAAGCTGGGCACACTTGTGGGTAACAACACCACCAACTCCACCAGCACCAATGATTAAAACTTTAGCCATTAATGAATTCCTTTACTCGTTATATTAACGTTCAAAATAAGTGTAACCATGCATGCTCTCGCGGAATGCATGCAACATTTGCTGTCTCATTGGCACAGATATCCGGCCATCTCTCACCGCCTCTTCAGCGATGCGTCGGAACTGCTCTTGGACGTGCTTTGGATCATACTCAACATAACTCAACACATCAGCAATACTGTCGCCATGAAACTCACGACGGAAGTCGAAACTGCCATCTTCGTTGATGTG
Source organism: Methylophaga thalassica (assembly GCA_011052985.1). GTDB lineage: Bacteria > Pseudomonadota > Gammaproteobacteria > Nitrosococcales > Methylophagaceae > Methylophaga > Methylophaga aminisulfidivorans_A. The sequence goes on along the minus strand of DRHY01000226.1, from coordinate 432 downwards.
GACACTGACAACGTTAGTATCACCAAATAAATTATGCAGATCACCTAAGGTTTCTTGGTAGGCACCGACTAAAAACACACTCAGATAATATTCTTCACCTGCTTTTAATGGGTGGAGAGGCAGTGTCTTTTTCACCCCCGTTGGTGATATAAAGTTATCAATCTTGCCATCACAATCACAGGTCATATCGGCTAATACCGCATCACGAACTGGCGCTTCATTAAGCCGATGAATTGGCATAATCGGAAACAACTGATCTATCGCCCAGATATCAGGTAAAGATTGGAATAGACTGAAATTACCGTAATAAATATCAGCTAACAACTCGGGCAAGGCTTCTAACTCTTGCGATACGCGTCTTGCTTGCGGCAATAGATTAGAAATTTTCTCTAAAATAGCTAAGCATAAGTTTTCAGCCAATGCACGATCACG
>DRHY01000225.1 GCA_011052985.1 Methylophaga thalassica | reverse complement strand
GTTATGCCTTGATAATCAACCCAACGTGAGTTGAGTAGATTAAATGTAAACAAATCGGGTACTAAGTATACAGATGCCGTGCTGTTGGCAAGTAGTTCAGTTATTCTTCGAATACGATGCTCAGCTGACATGGCAAGTGTAATGTATACGGTATCGACTTTGCCAGACTTACAGTCCACTATCAGTTGATCGAAACCACCTACTTTTTTGTTACTAACAGCAAGATTAGGCTCTGCTTCGACGCGTTTTTGTGAACGATCATCGTAATACCCTATCAGCCTAAAACCTGACCAATCCATTTCAGCAAAAGCACGCTCTAATCTACGGCCAAGCATTGTCTCACCAACAATAGCCACGTTTCGTGTATTCAAGCCTTTAGACCTAAGTATGGCAAGTGATGTTCTTACTATTGCATGCCAAGATATTAATTCTATTGGTGTTAATATAAACCACAGGAACACAAACGTATCTAGATAGCTTCCTGAGTGGATGAAAAATATGTCTATCATGACGAGAATAAAAACAACAGTAAACCAAGAGAACATAACTGCTGACACTTCTTCTCTAAGTGCTGTGCCTCGCCATGATCGATATGCATCCTGTGATTCAGCAAAAAAATTAAACAACAATATCGAAAATAAAAGGCTCCAGATATAAAGCACTTCCCATGATGCATTGAAAAGATCAAATAATGCTAAGAATGTCAGCAAAATTATGGAGCTATCTATGAGGCGTGAGATAGCATTGATCTTCGTATCGTATTGTCTAATTCTTCCTTGGGCCATGAACTTACGATTTCCTCATTGAAACTGTTATTTTTCTGACTTTATACATTCGGTAGCTTTGCTTAGCTATAAAATGTCTCTGTACATTCTATTAAACGAGCCAAGTCTTGCTCAGGTAAAGCATTGATACCTGCTGCACCCTTTCTTCCACCTCCAGTAGGAAATTGAAGAGCAATTTCATCGGCGCCAGTGAGTTGGTCCTGAGGAGCCCTTAGACTCACCACATAGTCTCCGTTATTCTTTTCCGTGAGGATAATATGAGATTGTGTTGGATTCTTATTACTGATGATATTGCTAAACGTGCCGCTTATTCTTCTTGCCCATTTGTCGTTTGGGAATTTAATAACATTCACTGTATCGCTTGAGTGCAATAGAGGTTGAGTTAAAGCTTTCGATAAATCATCTTCATAACCTGATTTCAGGATAGAAATAATATCTTGTCTTTCTTGAACAAAATCAAGTGGACTCGTGAAATTTACACATGCTTTATAAAGTTCATCTGGAGGGAAAAACAAGTCATCTAAAGAAGCTCCATAACCGTTGTAATTGATTAGCTCCCCCAGCAGTTTTAATGTTTCCGTATCTGCACTGCTCAGTTCTATTCTGCTTGCATACTCATATGCCACATTAGAAAGATTATCACCGAAAGCAGCTGTTATGGCCCACAAAGGATATTTATGATTGAGATGTTCATCAATGATTAGAGCGGTACATTTCAATGAGCTTGTGTCAATCAATGCCTCTAAACTTGAATGTTCAACTCTTTCGCCAGGGTTGTGGTGATCGGCATAAAAAACAGTGGCACCTTCATCTAATGATTTGACTAACGCTGCATGATTTTTTTGCATCGATATGTCCAGCACGGTAATGGCATCATTAGGTTCTATGTGCAGTCTATCTAATAGTTTGATATCACGTTTAACGCCCGTAACCAAAACAGCATCCCTAGGCTCAGCTAAACGTAACTGAACCAATGAACAAATTCCGTCAGCATCACCGTTAAAAACATCATAATTTTTCATTCGTTATTCTTTGATAATTTCATTAGACTTCAAAAAATCGATAATATTATTGACGCATTCGTTAACGTCAGATTCATCGGTATTTAAAGTGATTTCTGGCGATACAGGCACTTCATACTCAGAATCAATTCCCGTAAAGTTTTTTATTTGTCCATCTCTCGCTTTTTTGTATAAGCCTTTAGGATCTCTATTTTCACACACACGAAGAGGGGTAGACATGTAGATCTCGACAAACTCTGTTTTTTCGACAAGACTCCTTACCATTTGTCTATCGGAACGAAACGGAGAGATAAAAGCACTCAGGACAATAAGTCCGGCATCAGTAAATAATTTGGCTGTTTCGCCGATACGGCGAATATTCTCAACACGTTCTCGGTCTGAGAAACCAAGATCTTTATTGAGACCGTGACGAACATTATCGCCATCTAGCAAGTAAGTATGATGTCCCATTTCAAATAGTTTTTGCTCTAGGGCATCTGCTACGGTTGACTTACCAGAAGCACTTAAACCTGTGAACCACAAAATACATGGTTTTTGTTTTTTCTGTTGAGCTCGTGATTGTTTGGTTACTTCATGACTATGCCAAACCACATTATCATCTTTCATTTTCATATCCCTGAAACGTAATAACGAATATGACTAGAATCATACATGTATCTATAAAAAAAAGTAGTTGTGGACAAATGAAATACAAAAAAAAACCTGATATTAAAATATCAGGTTTTTTGATTGGTACCGACGGCCGGATTCGAACCGGCACACCCAAAGGCACTACCCCCTCAAGGTAGCGTGTCTACCAATTCCACCACGTCGGC
>DRHY01000224.1 GCA_011052985.1 Methylophaga thalassica | reverse complement strand
ACAGGTTTGGTTTTCAACCCTGCGACACCGTTATCACTTGCCGAACATGTTTTAGACAAAGTCGATCGTATTTTGCTTATGTCTGTTAACCCTGGTTTCGGTGGTCAGAAATTTATCCCACACACGCTAGATAAACTTCGTCAGGCACGCAAAATGATCGATGAAAGTGGTTACGATATCGATCTTGAAATCGATGGTGGTGTAAACGTTAATAATATTCGTGAAATCGCTGAAGCTGGCGCAAGAACATTCGTTGCTGGTTCAGCTGTATTTGGCGCAGCTAACGACAGTGATCCAAATAAATATGAAACCGTTATCGCTGCACTTCGCGATGAATTAGCCAAAGCAAACGTGTAGTTAAGTATGTCTCTAACACTGCCTAAGGGCGTGTTTATTGACCTAGATGGCACACTGGTCGACAGTGTGCCAGATCTGGCTCAAGCCATTGACCAAATGCAAAGCAAACTAGGGTTTTCTCCGCATGACCCGGATAAAGTAAAACACTGGGTTGGAAATGGTATAGAAAAACTAGTTGAGCGAGCGGTTACAGAATCAATGCGTGAACCTGTAAATAGTGAACTCATGTCAAAGGCAATGCCATTATTCATGATGGCTTATCATCAAAGTAGTGGCAAAAATAGTCGAGTATATAAAGGTGTTTTTGACGGATTAAATTGGCTGAAAAACAACAACATCAAAATGGCTTGTATCACCAATAAAGACACCATATTTACACTGCCTTTGTTAACAAAGCTGGGCCTAATTGAGTATTTCGATACGGTTATCTGTGGAGATAGCCTCACAACAAAAAAACCACACCCAGCACCACTTTTACATTGTGCTGAACAGTTTGGACTTAGTCCTGATAAAACATTAATGATTGGGGACTCGATCAATGACATCAAGGCTGCCAAAGCAGCGGCTGTCCCTATCGTGTGTGTAAGCTACGGTTATCATCAAGGCATGGATATATATAATGCCAAACCAGATGCCGTTATAGATGAATTTACAGAGCTGGAAAGCTTATTTATATGAAACAATCTGAATTCGACCAATTAGCCTCACAAGGTTATAACCGTGTCCCACTTGCAAGAGAAGTCTTAGCAGATTTAGATACGCCATTAAGTGCTTATCTAAAACTTGCTGATGCCCCCTATTCATATTTATTTGAATCGGTTCAAGGTGGTGAAAAATGGGGTCGCTATTCAATTATTGGCCTCCCCTGCCACACCGTGGTAAAAGTGAGGGGCAATAACATCAGTGTTGAACATAACGGTGAACCTATTGAGCAGGCTGAAACCACAGATCCTCTAGCTTGGATTGAAACATTTCAGTCCAGATACAAGGTTGCTGAAGTTGCCAATTTACCTAAATTTAACGGCGGTCTCGTCGGTTATTTTGGCTACGATACCGTACGTTATGTCGAGCCAAGATTGGGCGATGCACCAGAGTCTGATCCACTAGACTGCCCAGACATTTTACTTATGGTGTCTGATGAAGTCGTTGTATTCGATAATTTAAGCGGACGCCTCTACCTTATTGTTCATGCTGATCCAACAACTGAACACGCCTATAAAAAAGCTCAGCAACGCTTAGACTCACTGACTAAAACTTTAAGAAATACAGCGCTTGAATTCCACAATAAAGCAGCTAATAAAAAGGTGTCAGAAGAAGACTTTATCTCCGGTTTCACAGAGCAGGGTTTTAAAGACGCGATAGAAAAAGCAAAACAATACATTACGGATGGCGATATTATGCAAGTCGTCTTATCACAGCGCTTGTCCATCCCATATAGTGCTAGCCCAATGGACTTGTATCGTGCTTTGCGTACGTTAAATCCTTCCCCCTATATGTATTATCTTAATTTGGATGGTTTCTACGTTGTTGGCTCCTCTCCTGAAATCCTCGTCAGAATGGAGGACCAAGAAGTAACAGTCCGTCCGATTGCAGGAACGAGACCACGCGGCCAAACCACAGAACAAGATATCGCCTTTGAAAACGATCTCCTGTCAGACCCTAAAGAACTGGCTGAGCACCTGATGTTAATAGACCTTGGTCGAAATGATGTGGGAAGAGTCAGTCAAACCGGCACAGTCGAATTAACTGACAAAATGATCATCGAACGTTATTCTCACGTTATGCACATCGTCTCGAATGTGACCGGCAAACTCATTGATGATATGTCTGCTATCGATGCATTAAAAGCCACCTTTCCTGCTGGAACAGTGAGCGGCGCTCCAAAAGTCCGTGCCATGGAAATCATCGATGAATTAGAGCCAGTTAAACGAGGTGTCTATGCAGGCGCTGTAGGTTATATTTCTTGGTCTGGCAATATGGACACAGCCATTGCTATTCGCACAGCAGTGATTAAAGACGAACTACTCCACATCCAAGCAGGTGCAGGCATAGTCTATGATTCTGTTCCAGAAATGGAGTGGAAAGAAACGATGAATAAAGCCCGCGCTATTTTTCGTGCTGTAGCAATGGCTGAGGCAGGCTTAGAATCTGATCCTCATGCAGATAGCTAATTAGGAATCCACATGTTGTTGATGATTGATAATTACGACTCATTTACCTATAACCTGGTCCAGTATTTTGCTGAGTTAGGCGAGGAAGTAGTCGTTCATCGAAATGATAAAATCACTATTGCTGAAATTGAAGCACTGAATCCAGATAAAATTGTGCTATCGCCTGGTCCATGCACCCCCAATGAAGCTGGCATTTCAATGGAGGTGATTAAACATTTTGCTGGTAAAAAACCGATGCTTGGTGTCTGCCTTGGTCACCAGGCCATTGGGCAAGTATTTGGTGGTGAAGTTGTTCATGCTGGGCAAATCATGCATGGTAAAACATCCAAGGTCTACCACAACAACACCAGTGTATTTAAAGGGCTTAACAACCCTCTAGAAGCCACTCGATATCATTCACTTGTCGTCAATAAACATAATCTCCCCGACTGCTTTACAGTGACAGCATGGACTGAAACTGAAGCTGGAGAAGTGGACGAAATTATGGGGGTTGAACACAAAACCCTCCCTATTGAAGGTGTGCAGTTTCATCCGGAGTCAATTTTGACTGAGCAAGGTCATGAACTGCTGCAAAACTTTTTGCAAAGGTAAAACGCAAAAATGGATATTCAATCAGCACTAAAAGCTATCGTTCAAAAGCAAGATTTAACCGACGAACAAATGCAGTCTGTCATGAACCAAATCATGACGGGTAATGCGACCTCAGCTCAGATTGGGGGTTTCCTTATTGGCCTGCAAATGAAAGGTGAAACGGTCACTGAGATTGCCGCAGCAGCCACTGTGATGCGTTCACTAGCAACGCCAGTTTCGATTGAAGGCGATCATGTTGTCGATACGTGTGGCACTGGTGGCGATGGTGCAAGTACATTTAATGTCTCAACAGCCAGTGCCTTTGTTGCCGCAGCAGCAGGTTGCCAAGTAGCTAAACATGGTAATCGCTCTATCAGCAGTAGTTCAGGTAGTGCTGATGTGCTAGAAGCGGCTGGTGTGAACCTTGAGCTTACGGCAGAACAAGTCAAAAACTGCATAGAAAAAATTGGTGTGGGTTTTATGTTTGCTCAAAAGCACCATGGAGCGATGAAACATGCCATTGGTCCACGACGTGAGATGGGCGTTAGGACTATTTTTAATTTATTGGGGCCACTGACCAATCCAGCCCGCGCACGCAGACAAGTCATGGGTGTGTTTGATAAAAAATGGGTTTACCCGATGGCTGAAGTACTGCAAAAATTGGGTAGTGAACATGTATTGGTGGTGCACGCTGAAGATGGACTTGATGAGATTAGTATTGGCTCAAAGACCCATGTTGCTGAATTAAAAAATAACCATATCACCAGCTATACCATCGAACCTGAACAGTTCGGTTTAAATAAACATGATATTACCGCGCTGTCTGTGACTAATGCACACGATAGTTTGACTCTAATAAAAGCCATTTTCGATGGTGAAAAAGGCCCAGCCAGAGATATTGTCATCCTTAATGCTGGGGCTGCTATTTATGCTGCAGATATCACACAGACTCTGGCTGAAGGTATCAGCCTTGCTGCAAAAGTGATTGATTCTGGCGCAGCAACGCAAAAACTCAACGCCCTTATTGTCACCAGTAGAAGTTAATTACATGTCTGAAAATACACCTGATATTCTCGTTAAAATCCTAAAGCGTAAGCAGGAAGAAGTCGCTGAACGCTCAGCAAAAATTCCACTCGCTATCATGCAGCAGCTAGCTGAGAATGCGGATCCAGTACGAGGTTTTGTCGATGCCATGTCACGTAAACTGGCAAATAATGAACCCGCCATCATTGCAGAAGTAAAAAAAGCCTCTCCAAGCAAAGGTTTACTGAGAGAAAACTTTGTTCCAGCAGAGATAGCTCATAGCTATGAACAGGGGGGCGCAGCTTGCTTGTCAGTTTTAACAGATAGAGACTTTTTTCAAGGGCATGAAGAGTTTCTTCAACAAGCACGTCGTGCCTGTCAGCTCCCTGTTATAAGAAAAGACTTTATTATCGATCCTTACCAAGTATTCGAAGCAAGAGCAATTGGTGCAGATTGTATTTTATTGATTGTCTCAGCACTGGATGACAATCAATTAGAACAACTGAGTCAACTGGCAATTCGACTTGGAATGGATGTGTTAGTTGAAGTTCATGATCTGGAAGAACTCGAGCGGGCATTGGTGCTTAATCTCCCCATGATTGGCATAAACAATCGTGACTTAAGAACATTCGATACGAGTTTAGAGACCACCTTATCTATGCTAAATCGCATTCCAGAAGGTCATATTATCGTCACTGAAAGCGGTATTCATACTCGTGAAGATGTCATATTGATGTTGGAAAATAATGTAAGCAGTTTTCTTATTGGCGAACTATTTATGCGAGCTGAAGATCCAGGTAAAGCTTTAGCCGAGTTGTTTAACTAGCGGTTTTTTGTGCCGGTGTAGCTCATCAAAGATGATCATAGTTTTACCCTTAGCCCATAATAAGCCATCGTCTTGTAGCTCTTTTAAGACCCGCCCGACCATTTCGCGTGAGCAACCAACCATGCGACTTATTTCTTGACGCGTCACTTTAATTTGCATGCCATCAGGATGACGCATCGCATCTGGCTGTGCTGCAAGTTCGTGCAAGGCTGACTCCACACGACCAGCTACATCTAAGAAAGCCATATCGGTTGCTTTACGTGTAGTTGATAACAAACGTTTAGAAAGTTGCTCAGCAATGGTAAATAGCAATGTTGGGTAACATTCTCTTAATGTCGTTTTAGACAATGTCATTACCTGCTGATATGAAATCTCTTCGGTTCTAACATCACTACGGGCACGGACAGTAACCATGCGCTCACCCACATCAGAAAACATCCCAATTTCACCAATGAAATCACCTTGATTCAAATAGGCAACAATAAGTTCTTCACCCTCTTCATTCTCAATGCAGACACTCACCGAACCTTCTCGGATGTAATAAAGCGTATTTGCTGCATCACCAGGTCTAACGATGATATTTTTAGCTGGGTATGTTTTGGTGTGGCAGCAGCGAAAGAACTCCGCGAGTCCCTGTTCAATTGCTTTATGTCTGTGGTAATCCATTTATCCGTCCGTTTTGTTGCCTGTGAAGAAAATGCTTACATTAATAGGTATAATCCCCACGCGATTGGCTAAATATGTCAAATTTAAAGTGACTTATCAACTTTAGGAAAATATTTAATGAAAGCAAGAGTCAAATGGGTTGAGGATGTGCTGTTTTTAGGCGAGTCTGGTACTGGACATACTGTTGTCATGGACGGTCCAGAAGAAGCCGGCGGTCACGGTACAGGCATGCGGCCAATGGAGCTTCTTTTACTAGGCATGGGTGGATGCACTGCATTCGATGTCATTGAAATACTTAAAAAATCTCAGCAAGACATTCATGATTGTGTCATTGAAGTTGATGGAGAAAGAAGCGAAGAGGCCCCCAAGGTCTACACGAACATTCATATTCACTACGTCATTACAGGTAGAAACGTGAAAGAAAGTTTTGTTGAAAGAGCAATTCGTATGTCGACTGAAAAATATTGTTCAGCTACTTTAATGTTAGCCAAAACAGCGACAATTACACATGATTTTGAAATCATTGATATCGACTGATTAACAAAATAAACAAATTCCTCATTCTTGGGCTTTCTTGGTTAACTCACCCTGATAGCAGGTAACCAATGAATGCTTGCAGCTTTTCTCAACCAAACAGAAAAGCATGTCAGGAATCACGCAATCACATTATCTGCTGATGGTCTAAATATGAAAAGTTATATCTATAAAAGCCAAAAAAAAGACGAACTCTATATCTACATCACAAAAAAAGACGACTTTACTGATGTACCACAGGCACTCTATGACTCGATGGGCAAAGAACCGATCTTTGTCATGGAGTTAGAGCTCAGTAAAAACCGCCCACTTGCCCGTGAAGATGTGGATAAGGTCATCGAGAATTTGAACTCACAAGGCTTTCATATACAAATGCCGCCTAGAGCTGAAATACTGGGTGACTTCATGAATCAAAAGAAACAACATCTACATTAAACATCTTTTGCCAGTTGAGTAAGTTCATAGACCAAGTCTAAAGCTTGTTTTGGACTTAACTCATCTGGCTGAATTTTATGCAAACGTAACTCAACTGCTGATTTCTCGGTTTTCACAAAAAAATCGGCTTGTGAATTCCCCTTGCTCTCACCCGGCTCAGCCTGCTTTTTAGTTTGTTCAAGTTGATGCAGTTTTAGTTTTGCTGCTTTGATGACATCAGCAGGCACTCCTGCCAACTGCGCTACTTGTAAACCATAGCTTTGACTAGCAGCACCTTCTTTCAGTTGGTGTAAAAAGACAATTTTCTCACCATATTCGATCGCATCAAGATGGACATTTTTGGCTTTCGAATGTAGCTCTGGTAACTGTGTCATTTCAAAGTAATGTGTAGCAAATAGAGTATAGGCACCGATATCAGTGACTAATTTTTCAGCACATGACCACGCCAACGCCAGTCCATCAAACGTACTTGTACCTCTCCCTACTTCGTCCATTAGCACTAGACTGTGTTGGGTCGCGTTATTTAGGATATTAGCGGCCTCATTCATTTCAACCATAAACGTAGAACGGCCAGAGGCTAAGTCATCTGAAGCCCCAATACGGGTAAATATCTGATCAACTAAACCGATTTTTGCTTGTTTTGCAGGCACATAACTCCCTATATGTGCGAGCAGAACAATCAACGCATTCTGACGCATATAGGTGGATTTCCCCCCCATATTTGGCCCGGTAATGATGAGCATGGTTTGCTCATCAGTCACGTTCAAGTCATTCGCAAAAAATGTTTGAGTCTGGATGGCTTCGACAACCGGATGACGCCCTGCCTCAATTATTAAGCCACTGGTGTTATGAAACTCAGGCGCGACATAATCTAGAGTCTCTGCTCGCTCCGCAAGATTAGACAATACATCTAACTCTGCAACAGCGGCGGCGCATTGGGATAAAGCGGGTAACTCAGGAGAGACTAAATCGAATAAATTGTCGTAAAGTGATTTTTCTAATGCTAAGGCCTTTTCATTCGCACTTAACACTTGTTCTTCAAATGTTTTTAGCTCAGGTGTGATGTAACGTTCAGCATTCTTTAAGGTCTGTCTTCTCACATACTCGTCTGGTAGCGTGATGTTATGTGCACGGCTCATTTCAATAAAATAACCATGTACTTTGTTGTAACCGACTTTTAATGTGTTGACCCCCGTTCTTTTTCGTTCTTCTTGCTCCAGACGGTCTAAAAAACCGCTCGCATTGGCATGCATGTCACGTAGGTGATCCAATTCACTGTTATAGGCTTCCTTGATCACACCTCCGTCTCTAATCAATACAGGTGGTTCATCAATAATAGCGGACTGTAACAAAGCCAGTAGTTCGCTAAAGTTACCTAAATGTCGATCTAACTGTCGCAACAGCTGACTATGTCTAGACTCTAACAATTTATGCAGCAAAGGCAGCATTTCAAGTAAACGCCTTAAATGCATAAAATCTCGTGGCCTTGCACTACGAAGCGCCATTCGAGATAGGATTCGCTCAATATCGCCAAGTGAGCTTAATAACTCATGACACTTAGCATAATGTTGGGCATCAATTAAATCAGCAATGGCATGTTGGCGAAGCGTTAATTGTTGATGGTTGCGAATTGGTCTCATCAGCCAACGTCTCAACAAGCGAGATCCCATAGGCGTTTTTGTATCATCAAGAACAGAAATTAAGGTATTTTCAGTTCCGCCAGATAAATTACGCTCCAACTCAAGGTTTTTACGCGACTGTGGATCTAATTGAATGGCATCGTGACTTGATTCAACACTAAGATGTCTTAGATGCGGCAATGCCGTTCTATGCGTTTCTTGTGCGTAATTAACTAAACAACCAGCGGCACAAATTGCCAGAAGAAGCTCATCACAACCAAAGCCTTTCAAATCCGTCGTCTTGAACTGCTCACATAACCTAGCTTTAGCCGCTTTAAACTCAAAGTGCCACTCAGGTAAGGGACGGATACGTTTTTCATACAGCTTAAACAAATCAAGTTGGGTGTCACTCAACAAGATTTCAGCAGGCTGTAATCGTGACAACTCAGCTAAGACGGCTGTATAACTTTCTACTTCAGTCACAACAAATCGGCCACTACTAATTTCTGCATACGCCAGACCATAGCGGCCTTTGTATTCACTCACGGCCAGCAACAAATTCTCTTGGCGACTATCGAGTAAGGCCTCTTCAGTGAGTGTGCCGGGGGTCAACACTCTCACAACTTGTCTTTCGACAGGACCTTTGCTTGTCGCTGGGTCACCAACTTGTTCGCAGATGGCAACGGATTCACCCAGTTTAATTAATCGAGAAAGATAATTATCAGCCGCATGATAAGGTACGCCAGCCATGGAAATAGGTTCGCCATTGCTATTGCCACGTGCTGTTAAGGTAATATCAAGTAACTCAGCCGCTTTGTGCGCATCATCAAAGAACAGCTCATAAAAATCCCCCATCCTGTAGAACAGTAAATAATCGGGATATTCAGCCTTGATACGCAGATACTGCTGCATCATTGGGGTATGATTTTTAATTTTACTCATTGGCATAGTTTATAGCATGCATACCATAACTGACGCATCACTCAATAAGCTGGCTGAACAAGTCGCTGAAATATTAGGTAAAAATAATCACAAACTCGTGACGGCTGAATCGTGCACTGGGGGATGGGTTGCGAAATGTTGCACGGATTTGTCCGGTAGTTCAGCTTGGTATGATCGTGGATACGTGACATACAGTAATGAAGCAAAACATGACTCTCTTAATGTCAGTCATCAAACTCTCGATCAACATGGCGCTGTCAGTCAAGCCGTCGCAGAACAGATGGCCCTGGGGGCCATAACACATTCTCAAGCAACGATTAGCGTCGCCATTACAGGTATTGCAGGACCAAACGGTGGTTCCGAAGCAAAACCTGTCGGCACAGTTTGGATAGCTTGGGCACATAAAAAACACGTGTTGATGTGTCATTGTTTTTCATTCAATGGTGATCGCGAGAGCATAAGGCGGCAAGCTGTATATCAGGCCTTAGTAGGAATCATCGAAAACGCTAGAGACTCACCGCTATCTATGGGATAATCGGTGGGATTTACTAAATTCAGTTTCAGAGGTTAGTGCAATGGAAGACAACAAGAAAAAAGCGCTCGGCGCCGCGCTTGGGCAAATTGAAAAACAATTCGGTAAAGGTGCCGTCATGCGCCTTGGCGATAACGTTGCTGCACGCGATATATCCGCTGTATCTTCTGGTTCTTTAGGGTTAGATATTGCACTTGGCATCGGCGGTTTACCACGCGGGCGTGTCATTGAAATTTATGGTCCGGAATCTTCTGGTAAAACCACATTAACGTTGCATGCCATCGCAGAAATGCAAAAGCTAGGCGGCACTGCTGCGTTCGTCGATGCGGAACATGCACTTGATCCGATTTACGCTGAAAAATTAGGTGTGAATATTGATGATCTACTTGTTTCTCAACCTGACACAGGTGAACAAGCCCTCGAAATCACAGACATGTTAGTTCGATCAGGTGCTGTAGATATTGTCGTTGTCGACTCAGTTGCCGCTCTAACACCCAAAGCAGAAATTGAAGGTGATATGGGTGACAGCCACATGGGCCTTCAAGCCCGTCTAATGTCACAAGCCTTACGTAAGTTAACAGCCAATATCAAACGCTCCAATACCTTAGTCATTTTCATCAATCAAATCAGGATGAAAATTGGCGTCATGTTTGGTAACCCAGAAACAACCACAGGCGGTAATGCATTAAAATTTTATGCCTCTGTTCGTTTGGATATCAGAAGAATTGGCGCTATTAAAAAAGGCGATGAAATTCTTGGTAATGAAACACGAGTTAAGGTTGTTAAAAACAAAGTTGCCCCACCGTTCAAACAAGTCGAATTCGATATTCTTTATGGTCAAGGTATTTCACGTGAAGGCGAGTTGATTGATTTAGGTGTCCAACAAAATATCGTTGAAAAATCAGGCGCCTGGTACAGCTACAACGGCACTAGAATCGGCCAAGGTAAAGATAATGTGCGTGGCTATCTTAAAGAAAATCCTGAAATGGCAGCAGAAATTGAAGCCCAAATTCGTGAAGCGATGTTGCCAAAACCCGTGCCTAAAGCAGCGGCAGATTTAGATGATGCTGTTGAGGACGATATCGAGGCGTGAAGCAATCCATCAGCGAGCGCGCTGTCACCTACTTAGCTAATCGTGAACACAGCGTACTCGAGTTAACGCAGAAGCTAAGAAAAGCAGGTTTTGAACACAATGATATCGATAATACGCTTGCTCAATTGCAGCAAGCGGGCTTACAAAGCGATGAACGGTTTACCGAGAGTTACATTAGGTCCCGCTCAAACAGAGGTTATGGTGCTATACGCATCAAAATAGAATTAAAAGAACGTGGTGTTGCCACTGGCATCATTACAGAATATTTAGAAAAAGCTCAGATTGACTGGTATACGCTTGCAGCGGAAGTCCGTTGTAAGCGTTTTGGCGAGGAGCAACCTGAAGATGTAAAAAGCCGCTTAAAACAGCAGCGTTTTTTACAGTACAGGGGATTTTCTCATGAACAAATAACGGAAAGTTTTAACTAAATTGACGATGAAAAGTAGCGCTGATATTCGCAAATTATTTCTCGAGTTTTTTGCAGCTAAGGGGCACGAAATTGTTGCCAGTAGTCCACTGGTACCAGCAAATGACCCTACTCTGCTGTTTACAAATGCAGGCATGGTGCAATTCAAAGAAACCTTCCTCGGTCAGGAAACTCGCAAATACAGCCGTGCTGTGACAACGCAGCGTTGTGTTCGTGCTGGCGGTAAACACAACGATCTCGAAAATGTTGGCTATACAGCACGTCACCATACGTTTTTTGAAATGCTTGGCAACTTCAGCTTTGGCGATTATTTCAAACGTGAAGCTATTCAATATGCATGGGAGTTTCTTACTGAAACCTTAGCGCTTCCAGCAGATAAATTATGGATTACCGTCTTCGAAGATGATGATGAAGCGGCTGATATCTGGCTAAAAGAAATTGGCGTCTCTGCAGAACGTTTCTCTCGTATAGGTGCTAAAGATAACTTTTGGTCTATGGGTGATACGGGTCCATGTGGTCCATGCTCAGAAATTTTCTATGATCATGGCGCTCATGTGGCAGGGGGACCTCCCGGCACACCAGAAGAAGATGGCGATCGCTATATCGAGATATGGAATCTCGTTTTTATGCAGTACAACCGTGCGGCTGACGGCACACTTACTCCTCTCCCTAAACCATCTGTAGATACTGGTATGGGGCTAGAGCGCTTAGCTGCAGTTTTACAGCACGTGAATAACAATTACGAAATTGATCTTTTTGAGCGATTAATTTCTGCTATACAGACACTGTCAGGAACCAAAGACAAAACCAATTTCTCATTACGCGTCATAGCTGACCATATTCGTTCATGCTCATTCATGATTGCAGATGGTGTCTACCCGTCAAATGAAGGTCGAGGCTATGTATTGCGCCGCATTATTCGCCGCGCCATACGCCACGGTCACAAACTGGGATTAAAAGAAAGTTTCTTTTACAAATTGGTTCAACCACTGGTTAATGAGATGGGCGATGCCTTCCCGGAGCTTTCTCAATCTCAAGAACTAGTCGAAAAAGCATTGGAACAAGAAGAAAGTCGATTTGCAGATACGCTTGATAATGGCCTACGCATTTTGGACCAAGCCATCGAAAATATGGGCGATAAAGAAATTCCAGGAGAATCGGTCTTTCTTCTGTACGATACCTATGGATTTCCTATCGACCTGACGGCTGATATCGCCCGTGAACGCAATCTAACTATTGATATCGCAGGTTTTGAGCGTGCGATGGAAGCGCAACGGAATCGTGCTAGAAGTGCAAGTAATTTCTCAGGCGGCTTATCTGAAGAACTGATTATTGAGGGTTCTACTGTTTTCCGTGGTTACGATAATAGTGAGTTCGATGGCACCATAACGGCCATTATCTTTAATGGTGAACATGTAGATAGTTTATCTGAAGGACAAGAAGGCCTGATTGTTCTCGATCACACGCCTTTCTATGCAGAGTCTGGTGGACAAATTGGTGATCATGGCCAAATAACGTCTTCCAATGCTAGCTTTACTGTTACCGACACACGGAAACAATCTCAAGCCTTTACACACATCGGACGGTGTGAACATGGTCGGTTTCAAGTCGGTCAAAAAGTCACTGCACAAATTGATGAAAATAATCGTCTAGCTACGGCATTAAATCACTCAGCGACACATCTACTCCATGCCGCTCTACGAAAAGTATTGGGTGATCATGTTATGCAAAAAGGTTCTTTAGTGAACCCACAGCGTTTACGTTTTGACTTTTCACATTTTGAGCCACTCACCCCAGCTCAATTGCGTGAGATTGAACGGATTGTGAATCAACAAATCCGTCTTAACCATCCCGTTAAAACAGAGCTGATGCCAATAGAACAAGCCAAAAATAGCGGCGCAATGGCACTGTTTGGTGAAAAATATGACGATGAAGTACGTGTTCTGAGCATGAGTGACTTCTCCATTGAACTCTGCGGTGGCACACATGTGAAACAAACGGGTGATATCGGTATTTTTAAAGTCATTGGTGAAGCTGGTATCGCCTCAGGTGTTCGGCGTATAGAAGCAGTAACTGGTGAAGTCGCCATTGATGTTATCGAAAATATGGAAAATGTCTTAAACACTGTCTCTGATACGCTTAAAACCAAGCCAAGCAATATTGAAGACAAAGCGGCTCAACTTGTTCAGCGCACGCGCGAACTAGAAAAAGAACTGGAAAGTTTAAAAGCAAAATTAGCCAGTAGTGCGGGTAATGATCTCGCTGACTCAGCCATTGAAATCAAGGGTATAAAAGTACTTGCATCAACACTTGAAGGAGCAGATGGAAAGTCTCTCAGAGATACCATTGACCAATTGAAAAACAAGCTCGGTACAGCTGCTATCGTCCTTTCAGCAATTAATGATGACAAGATTACGATTATTGCTGGCGTAACTAAGGACATTACGGATAAAATCCGCGCTGGTGACCTAGTGGGTCATGTTGCTAGCCAAGTGGGTGGTAAAGGTGGCGGTAGACCAGATATGGCCCAAGGCGGCGGTAGTGAACCGCAAAAATTGCCTGCAGCCTTAGCATCAGTCTCAGGCTGGATAGAATCTAAGCTGGAAAATTAAGCATGTCGTTAATTGTACAAAAATATGGTGGTACTTCAGTCGGAACGGTTGAACGGATTAAAGAAGTCGCCAAAAAAATTATTGAATACCGTAATCAGGGTCACGATTTAGTTATTGTTGTTTCCGCGATGAGTGGTGAAACTAATCGTCTCATCGATCTTGCCAAACAACTATCTGATCAACCCCGTGGGCGTGAGCTTGATGTTCTTCTCTCAACAGGTGAACAGGTTACAATCGCGCTATTGAGCATGGCATTGATGCAGATGGGTATACCGGCCGTTTCTTATACAGGAAGCCAAGTTAGAATCTTAACTGATAATAGCCATAACAAAGCTCGCATCGTTGACATTAATGAACATAACCTTCGTAAAGATTTAAAAGAAGGTAAAGTTGTCGTTGTCGCTGGATTCCAAGGCTGTGATGAACATGGCAACATCACCACTCTAGGTCGTGGTGGCAGTGATACAACAGCTGTCGCTCTAGCAGCGGCATTAAAAGCTGACGAATGCCAAATTTATACTGATGTTGATGGTGTTTACACAACCGACCCTCGCGTTGTGTCTGAAGCACGTCGACTCGACTCAATCACCTTTGAAGAGATGCTAGAAATGGCAAGCCTAGGTGCAAAGGTACTGCAAATTCGTTCTGTTGAGTTTGCAAGCAAATATAATGTCCCATTAAGAGTGCTATCGTCATTTACAGAAGGTGGCGGCACATTAATAACGGCAGAGGACCCATCAATGGAACAAGCACTTATCTCTGGTATCGCTTTTAATCGCGATGAAGCAAAACTCACCATTTTAGGTGTGCCAGACCACCCAGGTATTGCATCAAAAATTCTCGGTCCAATTGCTGCCGAAAATATTGAAGTGGATATGATTATTCAAAATACGGGTAAAGATGCAACAACGGACTTCACCTTTACTGTTCACAGAAATGACTACCAGTCGGCCTTGAACATTCTCAATAATACGGCTGAAAAGCTAGGTGCTAGGGAAGTTAATGGCAATGAACATATTGCTAAAATCTCTGTTGTGGGTGTTGGTATGCGATCTCATGCTGGGATTGCCAGCACCATGTTTGATGCGCTAGCCCAAGACAATATCAATATCATTATGATTTCTACATCTGAAATTAAAATCTCTGTCGTCATTGATGAAAAGTACCTCGAGCTTGGTGTGAGAACACTACATAAGGCATTCAAGCTAGAACAAGATCGCTAATCGATTGAGTCTTAACATATATTTACTGAAGTCCCATAGCGGTTAATAAATCTAGCTGATAAAATATACCTTGTCGGAGGGATATTTTTTTTTAGTGGATTGTCTTAGAGTTAATGGGGCGAAAAGATCTCATCAGGATTAATAGGACATGGCACGAGGCCATTACATAAGAAAGGAGTCACACTCTTCTCCAGTACACCTCGAGCCTATTTATTTGAGAGTAAAGGGGAAAACTAATGTTAATACTTACACGTCGTGTTGGCGAGTCGCTTATCATCGGTGATGATGTTGTCGTTAATGTACTAGGTGTTAAAGGTAATCAAGTCAGAATCGGTGTAGATGCTCCAAAAGATGTCACAGTGCACCGTGAAGAAATTTATGATCGAATTCAGGCTGAAAAAGATCAACCAAATGTCGGATAATTTACAATTACCACTAGCCAAATAATTATCATCTGATATACTAGCCGACTTTGATGGAGAGCTGGCCGAGTGGCTGAAGGCGCGCCCCTGCTAAGGGCGTATAGGCTTATACCCTATCGAGGGTTCGAATCCCTCGCTCTCCGCCAAAATTAAGTATTGCAGACATGAAACTATGTCAGTATAATACTCCGCTTTAGCGCCCGTAGCTCAGCTGGATAGAGTACCTGGCTACGAACCAGGCGGTCGCACGTTCGAATCGTGCCGGGCGCACCAAGTAATAATTAAAGCAGTT
>DRHY01000223.1 GCA_011052985.1 Methylophaga thalassica | reverse complement strand
TGCTACTGACTACATCGGGACACGATATTGGGATGTTGTATGTGGTCATCACCGCGGATAATTTATCTGGCGGTCTGGCGAATGCCGCTTTCATTGCGTTCTTATCCAGCCTGACCAATATTTCCTTCACCGCGGTGCAATACGCGATTTTCAGTTCATTAATGACCTTGATCCCTAAAATATTGGGTGGATATTCTGGATCTATTGTCGAATCAATAGGTTTTGAGAGCTTCTTTCTGATGACCGCTTTGATGAGTGTCCCGGTGTTAGTGTTAATTTTGTTTGCTGCTAAGCGATTTAACCTTAACGAAAAATGACCTTAGCGAAGCTATTACTCGTTATTTGTATTGCTGTTGGTGTTTGGCAATTCAGTCAAGGTAATAATCAGGTATCACTTGGACCAGAAATTAGTGTAACTGAGCCACCAAAGCAAACCACTATCATTAATCCTATTAGCTTCCAACATGATAGCTATCAGATCACGCCTTTGGCAGAATTTTCGCTACAAGCCAAAGTGCTGGGGCGACAAAACTATTGGCTGGATAGAGAGAGTGACCTATCACCTACCGATTTAGCACTAGGCTGGCAGATGATGTCAGATGAAACTGTGTTGTCGCAAATCAATCTTAGCCAGTCTAATAGATGGTATTACTGGCAAGTAAAAGCGTTTCCTATTCCAAGGCGTGAGCTAGAAAAGCAAAGTGCCAATATGCATATTGTGCCTGCTGATGAGCGTGTAGCAGCGATACTGAGCCAGGTGAAATCGGGTCAAGTGATTAAATTAGAAGGGATATTGATCAAGGCTCAAGCAGCCGATGGTTGGCGATGGCAAAGCTCCCTAACCAGAGAGGATACTGGCGCGGGAGCATGTGAGCTGGTCTATGTGACGACATTGGAAGTGATTAACTAAATCTTAGTCAGCGATCACATAACACGGTTGATATTCGCCTTCCCCTTGTCCTAGTTTCATTCGTTGCTCGCGGACAAAAATTTTCAGTAGCTCATCAATGGCATGCATGATGGCCGGTTCACCTTTAATGACATAAGGGCCATGTTTAGCCACTTCTTTAATACCAAAGCTTTTTACATTCCCTGCCACTATGCCAGAAAAAGCTGCTCTTATTTGACTAGCAAGTTCGTGCTTGGGTAGGTCTGTGTTTAAGTTAAGTGCCGCCATATTTTCATGTGTTGGGAGGAAGGGATGCTGCAGACTCGGGTCTATATTCAACTGCCAGTTGAAGTAATAGGCTTCACCGGTGTCGCGACGATTTTGATGCACTGTTGCCATCGCTTTTTTGACTTCACTTCCCACTAGTCCTGCTTGACCAATGATGATTTGATATAAATCCGCGACATCATCTCCTAAGCATTGTTTTAAAAAGGTATCAACAGTATTGAAATAGTCACGGCATGACTCAGGTCCAGCGAAAATAAGTGGGATAGATTGTTTGTTATCTGGGTGTAGCAATATACTTAATAGGTAAAAGATTTCTTCTACCGTACCAACCCCGCCCGGAAATACTACGATGCAATGACCTAGGCGCACAAAGGCTTCTAGGCGTTTTTCAATATCTGGCATGATCACCAGTTCATTAACGATAGCATTGGGGGATTCTGAGGCAATGATGCCCGGTTCACTAATACCAATATAACGCCCATTGGTAATTTGCTGTTTGCCATGACCGACAGCGGCGCCTTTCATTGGTCCCTTCATCGCGCCAATGCCACAGCCTGTAATGATGTCTAATCCACGTAAACCGAGTTCATATC
Organism: Methylophaga thalassica; assembly: GCA_011052985.1. GTDB lineage: Bacteria > Pseudomonadota > Gammaproteobacteria > Nitrosococcales > Methylophagaceae > Methylophaga > Methylophaga aminisulfidivorans_A. Next base: position 2,832 of record DRHY01000223.1, on the reverse strand, counting down.
CCACATGTTTTGCATAATCGTATTCATGGCGAGGGATTGAGTGGCCACCCCAACAAACCACTAAATTAGGAGAAACATTGGGTCTCACCACATTGGCATTTCGAAGAATTCGGAATACTTTATCGGTGATGACAACGGGGTCATTGGTCTGTTCAGCGAGAATTTTAAAGTCAGTGTAAACAATGTCGCGAAGCACGGAAGACAGGTGTTCTTGAATTCCCAGAATAATCTGTCCATCAACAAATGACTGTGCTGGTGCATTGAAAATTTCTAACATGACACCACGAGGTTCGGGCTTTAAACGAATATCAAAGTCGGCATAGAGTTGTTGAATTTCTTCAGCATCATCTTCGTGACTGTCGGTATTCAGAATGGCGAGAGCACATTCTCGGAATAATTGGTGAAGCTCTGCACTGGGAGAACTTAATTTAACGATTTCTTCTTGTGATAACAGGTTTAGACTTCGTACAGGACGAATCTTAGTGTATTCAACTGTTTTCATTCACACGCCTTCTTTGGTGGTTTATTCAATGCTAGCGATTTTACGCTGCATCATGCTTTGTTTCATTACAGGGGAGAGTTAAAGCGTCATTGAAGCAAGCTTTATTGAGGGCTCTTCCATATTACTAGTGACATGGAAGCCCAGACTTTCGACGAAGCGTTGCATCGGCTGATTACTCGATAAAATCTCACCTTCCATTAAGCTAAAGCCTTGCTGGCGGGCACTGGAAATTAATGCTTTCATCAGTCGCCTGCCAATCCCTCTTTGCTGCCATTCATCAGCAATAACTAAGGCAAACTCACAGCTCACGGCATCAGGATTCATGGTGTAGCGGCAGACACCGACCTCAATTTCATCATCATCCTCAATGGTGACCGCTACCAGAGCAAGTTCACGACTATAATCCAGCTGAGTAAAACGGATGAGCATGTCTTGTGAAAGCTCATTGAGATCTTGCATAAAGCGGAAATATCGTGACTCTGTGGATAGCTTTCGGAAAAAGGTTTGTTCGATCAGGGCATCTTCAGGCCGAATGGGCCTAATTAAAATATCAGTGCCATCGGGCAGCTGCTCACTTTTCATCAGATGTGTCGGATAGGGATGAATCGCCATATGATCATAACGATTTTTCTTATTTGCCGGCTCGGCAACAACAATCCGAGCATCCAGTGCTAATACGCCGTGTTCATCAGCCACCAGTGGATTAATGTCCAAAGAGACAATTTCAGGTAGCTCGCAGACCATTTCTGACACGCGTAATAAAACATGTATCAGTGCTTCTCGGTTGATCGCGGGCATATCACGAAACTCACCCAGCATCGCAGCGATCTTAGTTCGGTTAATCAATTTATCCGCGAGGAAGGAGTTCAATGGTGGAAGCGCAATCGCACTGTCGCGCAGCACTTCAACTTTAACACCGCCAGCGCCAAAGATAATCGTACTGCCAAAAACAGGATCACGGTCGGCACCGACTAAGCATTCTCTGCCAAAGGGATCAGTATACATCGGTTCAATACTGACACTGAAGCTGTCTAAGTCAGGGACTTTTTTTCGTACCGCCTGCAGCAGCTCTTTGTAGACCAGTCTGACCGCAGCGGCGTTATTGATATTTAAGCGAACACCACCCACATCGGTTTTATGCTGAATGTGACGGTCGTTAATTTTCATGGCCACGGGGTAGCCAAAACTCTCTGCGGCCACTAAAGCTTCATTGGGACTATGACATTGAATACTTTGACTGACCGGTATATCAAAGGCATGCAGAAGGGCTCTGGATTCAGCGGTTGTAAGAGCCTGTCTATTGTCAGCCAGTACACTTTCGATAATAAGTTTAGCGCCATCGATATTGGATACGGTGTTTGATTCAAGCGGACCAGGAACTTGAAGCAGCAGCTGTTGATTCTCATAAAAGCGGGCCAGACAAGCAAAAGCTTCTACAGCGGATTCCGGATCTGAAAAACAGGGCACATCATGACGAGCAAATAAACGATCTGCATTAGCGATGAGTGCTTCACCCATCCAACAGGCTAATATGGGTTTATCACTGGTTTGATGGGCATCAATGACGGCCTGAGCACAGGCATCAGGATCGGTCATTGCTTGCGGAGATAACATCACTAAAACGCCATCGATTGCCTCATCTTGTAAGCAGGCATCCACTGCGGCTCGATAACGCAGTGGAGAGGCATCACCTAACACATCAATCGGATTACTTTTAGACCAATGACTAGGTAAAGCTTTGTTTAGGCTGGTAATAGTCGTCTCTGATAATGTAGCCAATTCGATACCTAGATCGATGGCTCTATCGGTAGCCATGACACCCAGTCCGCCACCATTGGTAACAATAGCCAAGCGCCGACCATGCACCCGGCATTGGGTCGCGAGTAATTCAGCTGCGGCAAACAATTGTTGAATGGTATCCGCTCGGACAACCCCGGCTCGCTGTATTGCTGCGTTGAATACATCATCGCCCCCCATCATGGCGCCGGTATGAGTTAAGGCAGCCTGAGACCCGGCTTGATGACGTCCTGCTTTAATAACAACAACGGGCTTTAGACGTGACGCAATACGCAGGCCACTCATAAATCGCCGTGCATCACGAATGCCTTCCACATAGAGCAAAATACTCTGGGTTTTGTGATCCTGAGCCAAGAAATCAAGCAAGTCACCAAAGTCGATATCTGCCGCATTCCCCAGAGAAATAATCGCTGAGAAACCTACTTCATTTGCTGCTGCCCAATCCAGTATGGCTGTACATAGCGCACCTGATTGTGAGATCAAAGCCAGCTGCCCCGGTTGTGCCGTATTCTTACTAAACGTGGCATTCATGC
>DRHY01000222.1 GCA_011052985.1 Methylophaga thalassica | reverse complement strand
GAGGCTGGAATACTCAAACTTAAATACGATAAGTAAGATCTGAAGGGTGTTAAACGACCTACTCGCAAACTCAGTATATAAACCAACAAAATACTGATGTAAAAAGCCACAACGACATCATGTCCACCATCGTGCAACCACGCTTGGGTCAACCAATAGCGTTTTAGAGACCAACTTCCCCCTTCCAGCTGATACCAGAGTGAAGCTAGGTGATAATCTATTTCCAGTGCGGCAAATAAGCTAATGATTCCGGCGTACACCAACCAGAGTTGAACCAGGTGTTTTCGCATAGGATTAGCTCTGTTGACACTGAGTCATCATATCCAGAGACGCATCATATATGCCCGGCAATTGCACATTCGTCATGCCCAGTAAAGAGTGAAATATATTGTCATGACTGAAAGGCGCTTTTGTGGCTTGCTTCAGACAAGACATATTTTGATGATGATCCGCTTGAAAACCGGTTGAAAGCCACATCACCATAGGCACATGAGTTTGCTGACTTGGGGCAACAAAATAGGGTGTGCCATGCAAATACATATTGTGCTCACCTAAGGATTCACCGTGATCAGAGACATATAACATTGCCGTATCAACCCCTTGCTCTGAGATGCTATCCAAGTAGTGAATAATGTTGGCTAAGACATAATCGGTATAAAGAATGGTGTTGTCATAGGCATTAGTAATTTCTTCTTGGCTGCACTTTTGCAGTTCAGCTGTTTCACATACAGGCGTGAATTTCTCGAATGCCGTTGGCACGCGTTTGAAATAAGCTGGGCCATGACTGCCCTTCTGATGTAATACGATTAGCTGATTTCCATCACTTGAGGCAATCTTTTGTTTGAGATTTTCCAGTAACAGTTCGTCATAACACTCATCATCCACACATAAATCTGGGCGGCGTTCTGCAGAAACTTTGCTGTGTTCGACACGATCACAGGTCCCTTTACAACCACTGTTATTGTCTATCCAAGACACTTCAACCCCTGCTTTACTGATCGCATCTAACACACTCTCATAACCATGCCCTTTCTCATTGTCATAATCATCACGGGCATACTTTGAAAACATACAAGGGACTGAGGCCGCTGTTGCTGTTCCACAAGAAGACACATCACTGAAATACAGACTATTGGTTTTTTCTAACTCAGGCGTGGTTTCACGTGAATAACCATTAAGGTGAAATGATTCGGCACGTGCGGTTTCCCCCACCACCATCACGGTGACAGATCGCTTACTTTTATCTGAGGCTAACGTTCCTAGAGCGGCGTTTTGTGAAATCGGAATGATAGGTTTATCTGCTTCGGCAAACTGCTCGCGAGCAATTTTTGTCACCGCATAAATATAGCTAGTGGGATTAATTAGATAACGTAAATCACGATGGTTGCGAAAGGTTGAGGCGTAGTCTTGATAAAAGAAAGCCGCCACCAAGCCAATCACCAAAATGCTCATGGTGATGGAAAACGCACTTTGCATCAATTGCTTTGACCACGAAATATGGGCTAACCGCACTTTTGCTATCAAAAAGGCTGGAATCAATCCCCACAAGAGCATATGGATAATAAAATCACTATTAAATAGTTCATGTGCCTCAGAAGAATCGGTCTCCAACACATTTTGCATCATTGAACTGTCGATATGCACACCATAGCTGTCAATAAAGAAGCTCGCGGCGGCTGAAGCAATAACAATAAAAATGAGGACGGGTTTTAATACAAACCTGAATGACACCAGACTAAACAAAATATTAAACAATGCCGTCAAGAAGAACGCACAAGAGGATAAAAATAATAAATTATGTTTAGTAATGAGTTGATTGGCATCGACAATGCCAGTCCACAGCCCGTTGTTGTATGTCAACATCAATAATATTGAAAACAGTAGGACGAGAAGATAAGTCGGAATAGTTCGTTGCATGGCGGCACCCAGTAAAATCAGGAATTGCAGCCATCATAGTGATGAGAGCTTAACGAATACTTAAAAAAGCCGCCAGCTACACTAGCGACTTTTTTTAATATAAATCAATATATTATGCAAATCGTCCTTGTCTATAATCATCAAATGCTTGTTCAACCTGTTCTCGTGTTGTCATCACAAATGGGCCACCGCGAGCAATAGGCTCATTCAGTGGTTGTGCAGAGACCAATAAAAACTCACTTGCATGCTCTTTATCCGATTTGATCAGCACTTCACTTCCCTTGCCTAATACACTCAATTGTCCTAGGTTCAGCGGAGCCTGATTCTTACCAATGGATAATTGCCCTTTCACGGCGTAAATAAAGGCATTATCTGTTTCTTCCGTGCTGTGAACAAACTGTTTCCCCGCTGGTAAGAAGACATGAAGGTAGGTAGGTTCAACAAAATGGTTGGTGATGACACCTTCAGTGCCATCACTTGCTCTGCCGGCTATTACCTTAATGTTCGTGCCATCATCAAGTGTTGTGACGGGAATCTCTGATGCCGCCTTTTCTTGGTACTTTGGTTCTGTCATTTTATGCTCACTTGGTAAATTCACCCATAGTTGAAACCCCGCTAGCAACCCTTCCTTTTGCTCTGGCATTTCTGAATGGATGATGCCTTTACCGGCTGTCATCCACTGCACACCGCCGGTTTCGATAATGCCCGCATTTCCGACGCTATCTTCATGTTTCATTCGGCCCTGAAGCATATACGTCACGGTCTCAAAGCCACGATGTGGATGTGGAGGAAAGCCCGCTAAATACTCTTGTGGTTTATCTGAACCAAAGGCATCAAACATGAGAAAGGGATCCAACATGTTGAGCTCTGGCGAGCCGATGATGCGAGTGAGTTGTACGCCCGCACCATCAGAAACACGATTTCCATTCACAATAAAGTCACTTTCTCGTGTTTGAGTCATAATAATCTCCTAGTGGTTAACTACCGGTTAACTGATAATAGCGGCAACGGCATCTGACACTGGCGTTTGCTCATCTTGAACAATCGATGCGGCATTGATAATGGTGACATCTTGAATACCAACAAACCCCAACACCAACGTTAAATACCCTGAGGCAAAATCCATTTCACTTCCGATAGGCACACCGCCTGAAGCAATAACGACGTAGGCTTTTTTATTTTCTAATAGGCCTTTAGGACCATTTTCCGTGTAGACAAAGGTTCGTCCAACACGAGCAATTTGATCAATCCAAGCTTTAGTGGCAGCCGGCACGCTAAAGTTATAGATAGGCGCTGCCAGCACAATGGTATCTGCTGCGACTAACTCATCCACCAATGTGTCTGATAAAGCAAGGGCAGCTTTATTCTCGGCAGACCGCTGCTCTTCTGGTGTGAATGTCGCATGAATCCAGCTCTCATCAATGAATGGCGTCCCTTTCGCTAAGTCTCGGTGTGTAACAGATAAGCTGTGCTTTTTTTCTAACTGAGTGACTAGTTCTTGTGATACCTGACGCGTTAACGAACCTTCATAACGGCCACTTGAATTTAAATGTAGTAGTGTGTTCATTTTATTGTCCTTTGATAGTTAAAGTTATAATTAGTGACGATTATCTAAAGCATATCGACCTGCGCCATTCACTGTGAGAAGTAATAAACCACCAGCAATAGAGAGATTTTTCATGAACATAATGCTTTGCGTTTGATCCGCTAAGTTACTGTGAAAAATAATAGCGGTTAGCAACGTGAAGCCCGCCATCAGAAAAGCCACTACTCGCGTTTTAAAACCCAATAAAATAGCTAAACCGCCGCCAATTTCAGTGGCTATAACGATTGGTAATAACCACGATGGCACGCCCATCATCGCCATATAGCCCTCGGTAGCCGCATAACCCGCGCCCAATTTACCAATACCTGCCGCGATGAAAAGGAAACTCAACATAAAGCGACCAGTGACTGTTATTAATCCTGTTAATGCATTCATTTTTTTCTTCCTTTGAAGTAAATATGTTGTGTACATCTTCAAAGTATATAGTTTCTATTTTTATGATAAACACTGTATAAATGAACTTATTGTTATCAAATAATGAACAATTAAAGATGAGTCAAATAGAAGAGATGCGTTGTTTTGTGAGGATTGTGGATGCAGGAAGCATTACCAAAGCCGCCGAACAAATGGACACGGTCAAATCTGCGATGAGTAAACGGCTTACCGATTTAGAAAAACGCTTAGGTGTGAGTTTATTAACTCGTACAACACGAAAGCAGAGCCTGACAGACATAGGACGAAGCTATTACCAACAATGTGTTCGTATTCTGGATAATATTGATGAAGTAGAGGGTGCCTTGGGAAATGAACAGGCGGCTTTATCAGGTCGGATAAAACTCGCTGCCCCTATTACGTTTGGCATGATGCATCTCAACACCGCCATCAGAGAATTTAATCACCAACACCCTGATATTGTGTTTGATATCGATTTTAATGATAGACAACAGGATCTTGTTGCTGAAGGCATTGATCTAGCCATTCGTATCTCAAACTTATTAGATTCCAATCTTGTTGCACGTAAATTAACATCAACTCGCTTACTTATTTGCGGAAGCCCTGCTTATTTTCAACGAAATGGCACACCAGAAACAGCAGAAGACTTACTGTTTGGTCATGTGCAGTTACGTTATACGTTAGGGGCGAATAGTTGGCCGCTACTCAATCATCAAGGGGAAGCACTTTCCGTCAATCTACCTTCCGTGCTCAGTGCAAATAACGGGGAATACCTGCTTGATTCAGCCATAGATGGCAAAGGTCTAATATTCATACCAGACTTTATCGCAGCTGACGCACTCGCCAGCGGGCAGTTAGTCAGCGTCCTCACTGACAAAATAAGCCTCAAAGATCTTGGCGTCTATGCGATATACCCTCAAACCCGTTATCTTTCACACCGAGTCCGCTCGTTCATTGATTTTTTACGTGACTACTACCAAAATCACAGCTCATGGCAGACTAAAACAACTCATTAATGACTACCAATACCCATAACAACACTCATTCTCAGTCCGAGTATCTATTTGTCTACGCCACCTTAATGCGAAAGGCAAATCATCCTATGCATGAACTCATTGCTGAACACAGTCAATATGTCGGTGAAGCAACACTCTCTGGGCATCTTTATCAAATTGATTATTATCCCGGTGTCGTTGCAGCTGATAGTGCTGAGAGTCTGGTGCATGGTGAGCTGTATCATATTTCAAATTCAGCACGTTTATTTGCGGGTCTTGATGATTATGAAGAATGCTCAGAAGCCTTTCCGATGCCTCATGAATACGCTAGATGCCAGATAGCGGTCACGTTGACGGCACAACAACGAAAGGTTGTCGCTTGGGTATACACCTATGAGTTCTCCATCGAGGGAAAGCTGCGCCTAATGGATGGCCGGTTTATCCGACATGACTAAGCACAATTGAGAATAATTCATAATTAGTTAAAGCTTAGGCAATCCCTACCGATAGTCATAGTATCCACTTTAGACTTTTTTATTATGAATGAAATACCTAAACTGACTAACTACAACATGACCTATGTCAGCTCGCCCTCTCAGGTTCAGCCCCCTCAGCCGGCCACTGCACCGCCAAAATCCGATAATGAGATGGAACGTAGAGCACGTCAGGAACGTCGACGTAGAAATAAAAAGCCCTATATTGAAAGACGAGTGTCATCGGATCGACGCGGGCCACGTTTTTATAGTAAAGCTTAATAAGCTTTAGAATAATTTTTTCAACTTATCCTTTACTAATCCTAAACGGCCTGTTTTAACGGCATTTCGTCTGATACCTGCCACGGGTGAAATGTAATACATATCACCATTTTTACCTTCTAACTGTTCCAAGATGCCAACGGATTTGGCGACGCGAGCATTGGCCCTTAAGTGATGGAATTCACCGTGTACAGGAATGGCACAGCGCGGTTTCACCCAGCCATACATGGCTTTCAATTCCTCCATTGCAGGATGACCTGAGGCATGAATTTCAAATGCACTGTTATCCACGGTTATCACATCAATCTGCATTCCCTTTAGTCGCTCGATAAGTGATTCAATAGCTGCTTCATTACCAGGGATAACTTTTGAACTAAATATAACCGTATCACCGGGATCGAGTTGTAAATCACGAAATGAATTTTGACTCAATCGATTTAATGCTGTGCGTGGCTCACCCTGACTACCTGTGGCAACTAGTAACACATTATTTCTCGGTAAATAAGCTAAATGATGCGGATCAACAAAGGTTTCAATACTGTCCCACAAACCAACACGTTTCGCCGCTGAATGTGTATTAATCAGAGATCGTCCCAATAAGCCCAAATGTCTGCCTGATGCTTTAGCGATCGTGGCCAGCGTTTTTAGTCTGGCGATATTACTACCAAAGCAGGTAACCACCACGCGACCTTTCGCTTGATCCACATGATGTTTTAAGCCTTTATATAAAGTAACTTCCGATACTGACCAGCCAGGTACATCAGCATTTGTCGAATCACACACCATGGCATCAATATTTAATTCAGCCAATTCAGCATAATCCTGCTGCTGATAAGGGTCGCCTACCACCGGCCCAGCATCTAATTTCCAATCAGCGGTATGAAATACTTTCCCCACTGGTGTGCTTATCACTAGTGCAAAGGGCTCGGGTATTGAGTGGGTTAGCTTGACCCAGGAAACCTTAAATGGACCAATATTGTGGGTTGATGCTGGCTCGACAATAAACACTTTCACTTTTTTTGTGAGCCCTGCTTCACCTAATTTACGACGTAATATTTCAGCCGTATAGGCTGTGGTGTAAATCGGACAACGAAGCTTTTCCCATAAATAAGGTACAGCACCAATATGATCTTCATGAGCATGTGTAATCACTAATCCATCTAAGCTATCTTTTCTGTCAGAAATAAACTGTGGATCAGCCATCTGCACATGAGCAGATGATTGAGGCATTGCTTCACCGTCAACATCGGTTGCCGATTCAAATGTCACCCCACAATCGACCATGAGCCATCGGCCATTATGACCGTATAGGTTCATATTCATGCCTATTTCACCTGTTCCCCCTAGTGGAAGAAACCAGAAATCAGACTCATCAGGTGTCATTCAACGCTCCAGCTATTTTTTGATCAATGCGCCTAGTTTGGCTAGGCTTCACAGTAATTACAACACCCGTTTGGTGATGCCTCACATCCATAATGTTCAACAATGATAGGTATTCTGATAAAAGCATGCCTCACCATAAAGCAAACTGTTGAGAGCTCCCTGAGTTTGCTCCGTGTTCAACAGTGCTATAATTGCCGGCTGCTTTTTGATAAGAGGTTGGTTAACCGCTTAAGCACCCACCAGAAAGAGGACATAATTATGTCAGCATCAAATTTGATGACAGAAGGATTAAACCTAATGCTTATAGGTATGGGCTTCGTCTTTATTTTTTTAACACTTCTAGTTTTAGCAACGACATTGATGTCACGCATTATTACGAGTTACGAAAAAAATGTAGGCGTTTTACCCGAGGAAGGCGTGTCATCTCCGACAGCCGTCATCAGTCCGGCAATGAATCAATCTCAACATGCCAATGATGATAAAAATCTTATCACCGTGTTATCAGCAGCAATACATAAGTTTCGCTCTGGTAAATAACACCCCATCTCGCGGGTAACACTATAAAACTATCAAGGCCATGAATATGACCGAAGAAAAAAAACCACTTGGTATCACAGATGTTGTTTTACGTGATGCACATCAATCCTTGTTTGCCACTCGCCTTCGTCTTGACGATATGCTGCCTATCGCAGACAAACTCGACAATATTGGCTTCTGGTCAGTCGAAAGCTGGGGTGGCGCCACCTTTGATGCGTGTATTCGCTACTTAGGTGAAGATCCATGGCACCGTATACGCTCGTTAAAAGCGGCTATGCCCAATACGCAACAGCAAATGTTGTTACGTGGTCAAAACTTACTTGGATACCGTCACTACGCCGATGACGTGGTAAGAAAATTTGTTGAGCGTGCAGCTGTCAACGGTGTCGATGTATTCCGTGTTTTTGACGCCATGAATGACCCACGTAATTTAGAGACAGCCATCAAAGCCGTACTTGAAAATGAACGTCATGCCCAAGGCACCATCGCTTATACCTTAAGCCCAGTGCATAACTTATCGTTGTGGGTAGATATGGCTAAACGTATTGAAGATATGGGGGCTCATTCCCTCTGTATTAAAGATATGGCTGGTTTACTCAAACCATATGTGGCTTATGAGTTAGTGCAAAGTCTTAAACAGGCGATTGATATTCCTATCCATATGCAGTCACATGCGACAACTGGTTTATCAACAGCTACTATCCTTAAATGTGTTGAAGCTGGAATTGATAACGTTGACTCAGCTATATCTTCAATGTCAATGACCTATGGCCATTCAGCGACAGAGTCCGTAGTGTCCATATTTGAAGATACTGATCGCAGTACCGGGTTAAATATAGAACTACTGGAAGAAGTCTCCGCCTACTTCCGTACTGTGCGGAAAAAATATGCGGCGTTTGAAGGTTCATTACGCGGCGTTGACTCAAGGATCCTCGTAGCTCAAGTACCTGGTGGCATGTTAACAAATATGGAAAGCCAACTAAGAGAGCAAAATGCACTTGATAGAATGGATGAAGTATTAAAAGAAATTCCCCGTGTACGTGAAGACTTAGGCTTTATTCCTTTAGTCACGCCCACTTCACAAATTGTTGGTACACAATCTGTTATCAATGTACTGACAGGTGAACGTTACAAATCGATTACCGCTGAAACAGCAGGTGTTTTAAAAGGCGAATATGGATCGGCGCCAGCGCCTTACAATAAAGAACTTCAGGATCGTGTTTTAGAAGGTAAAGAGGCGATAAGCTGTCGCCCTGCTGATTTACTTGAAGATGAAATGGACAAACTCACTCAAGCATTACTAGAACAGGCTGAGAGCGAGAATATTGAACTGGCTGAAGGTGATCGTCAGGTAGACGATGTGTTGACCTATGCCCTATTCCCGCAAGTTGGTTTGAAATTCTTAAAACACCGTCATGATGCTAGTGCGTTTGAGCCGGTACCAACAGAACCGTCAGTCGCCTCTTCTTCTTCATCTCAAACGACCTCTAAAGATCAAGAAACTTATACGATCACGGTTAATGGTCAACGTTATGTTGTTGAAGTGAATGAAGGCGGCGACATTAGTCATATAGAAAACAGCTCGGCACCACCTTCTCCTGCACCCTCAACACAAGGTGGAGAGCCAGTAGAAGCGCCATTATCTGGCAATATCTGGAAAATCGAAGTCAATGTCGGTCAGCACGTCAATGAGGGAGACACCTTATTAATTCTTGAAGCAATGAAAATGGAAACTCAGATTGTCGCTGCCGCTTCGGGTACGGTGACATCGATTTCCGTTAAACCTGGCGACTCTGTTCAAGTTGGTGACATTCTCGCCACAATTGCATAAATAAGGACTTCTCACATGGATAAACTACTTCATCTCTGGCAAGTAACGGGCTTTAACCAGATGACACCAGGACAAGGTGTCATGATCCTTATTGGCATGTTATTGCTTTACCTTGCGATTAAGAAAAATTTTGAACCTCTTTTATTAGTACCTATTGGTTTTGGTGGTGTTTTGGCCAATATTCCTGGTGCAGGTTTAGCTGAGGGTAACGGGATTCTGCATATTTTCTACTCAGTTGGTATTGAAAGTGGTGCTTTTCCACTGATCATCTTTATGGGTGTCGGTGCAATGACAGATTTCGGACCGCTGCTCGCTAATCCAAAAACGCTATTTCTTGGTGCTGCTGCTCAGTTCGGTATATTTGCCACCCTCATGGGCGCTGTCGTTCTTGCCCACTTTGGTATTTTTGATTTCAGCTTGGCCGATGCCGCAGCGATAGGGATTATTGGGGGTGCCGATGGCCCCACCTCAATATATGTAGCCAGTAAGCTCGCACCTGATTTACTGGGCGCCATTGCTGTCGCATCCTATTCATACATGGCTTTAGTACCACTGATTCAACCGCCCATTATGCGTGCTTTGACAACAGAATCAGAACGTAAAATCAAAATGGTTCAACAACGTCATGTATCAACACGTGAGAAGATTGTTTTCCCACTTTTATTATTAATTCTAGTCGCTTTCTTACTGCCTGATGCTGCACCACTACTTGGCATGTTCTGCTTCGGTAATCTGATGAAAGAATGTGCGGTTGTTGATCGACTCAGTAATACCACTCAAAACTCATTGATTAATACAGTGACTATTTTCTTAGGTTTAGCTGTTGGTTCCAAATTGAGTGCAGATAAATTTTTAGATTTAACGACATTAGGCATCTTGGTGCTGGGTATGGCGGCTTTTGCTATCGGCACAGCTTCTGGTGTCATTATGGCAAAAATCTTAAACAAGCTGATTAAGGAACCGATTAATCCACTTATTGGTTCTGCCGGTGTCTCAGCCGTCCCTATGGCTGCACGGGTAACCAACAAGTTAGGCTTAGAGTCTGATCCACATAACTTCTTATTGATGCATGCAATGGGCCCAAATGTGGCTGGTGTTATAGGGTCTGCTGTAGCCGCAGGTATTTTGATTAACTACGTCGGTGCTTAAAGCCTTCATTCACCGCATTTCATCTTATATGATGAAATGCGGTGTTTTATTGTTCTATAATAACTGCACTCGCCACCTTTCCAGCATAACCTTCAATGTGGCATTGATAACCTGATAATGATGATCGTGCCGCCAAGTTTGCTTGCCACTTTCCATTACTAGTCAATTCAGAATCGACTTCATTGATGTCTACATCTAAGTTCGCTTCATTCACTAACGCTTTTAATGCGTCGACATGGGTATTGATTTCTATAGACTGACAAAGATGTTCCACTCTAGACATATCCCATAAATAATAGCCAGGATATATGATGGCGACTACAATCATAATCTGCACTATATTGACGACTAAGTTCATCATAAGCTTCACCTCTATATTGGCAGCTACATTAAGCGAAGATGATGAATTTATAAGCGAATTAATTCACATAAAACGAATTAATATCAATATATTAGGATATCTTTCTCAGTTAGTATTTATCACACATAGGCTAATGTTTATCAATTTGTCATACGCCGCCACTACAATAGGTCATTTATTAAGGATAGTCTCATGTCAGAAACCATCAGCGTCGAACTTACAACCAGTCCAGTAGAACTTCACAAAATTCTCAAATTTGAGGGTGTTGCAGCCAGTGGTGCAGAAGCGAAGCTGATGATTGAGCAAGGTTTAGTTGAAGTAAATGGCGAGCAAGAAACACGTAAACGCAGAAAAATTGTTGCAGGCGATGAAATTGTTGTTGATGACATTACTCTAGTTATTATGGACTGAGCGAGTCCTATCGAGCCCATTATCTGTCGGTCGATGACTTAAGCCTTATGCGTCGATGGTAAAGAAGTAGCTATTACCTGACAATTCCCTTTCTATAACAATGTTAGGAATGTAATATTTGGTGGAGAATTTAGCTGACAGCATCATGCACGCTGTTGAAAAAACTCACAGCCGCTAGCCCTCACAGACCTTTCATAAATTTTGTCGCCAGCAGTATATAGTAGATAAACTGGATAACCGATTAATAATCCTATGCACGAATGATAAGCTCCTATCTTCGGTAAAAACCAAAAGGAAAATTTCATGCATGTACTCATAGTACTAACATCTCATGACACCCTAGGAAATACAGGCAAGAAAACAGGCTTCTGGTTGGAAGAATTTGCTAGTCCTTATTATGTATTTAAAGATGCCGGTGTTGAACTTACACTCGCCTCTCTTGCAGGTGGTCAACCGCCACTCGATCCAAAGAGTGATGATAAAGATAATCAAACAACGTCAACTTTACGTTTTAAAGCTGATAAAGACGCACAAGCAGCATTAGCAAACACCAGCCCACTGAAAGAAATGAAAGCAAGCGATTTTGATGCTGTCTTTTATCCTGGCGGTCATGGGCCACTCTGGGATTTGACTTCTTCAGATATTTCTATCGATTTGATTGAATCGTTTTTATTCCAAGACAAACCTGTTGCCACTGTTTGTCACGCCCCTTCCGTGCTACTCAATGTCCAAGATATAAAGGGTGAGCCTATTGTCAAAAATAAATCTGTGACTGGTTTTTCCAATAGCGAAGAAGAAGCTGTTGGACTCACAAACATAGTGCCGTTTCTACTAGAAGACGAACTAACTGCAGCAGGCGCTTTTTATCATAAGGGAGATGACTGGTCAGCATTTTGCTGTGAGGATGGGCTGCTCATCACTGGACAAAATCCACAGTCTTCTGAAATTACCGCCAAGGCACTGCTGACACGACTAAAATTGCAGTCCTAGACCTGTTATAATTTGGCATTTTTTAAAAGAGAGTGATCATGGCTAAAGCAACAGCAAGACATATTTTGGTAGAAAGTGAAGAAATCTGTAATGAGTTGAAGCGCGAAATTGAACAAGGTGCTGATTTTGCCGATGTTGCAAAAGAACATTCATCATGCCCTTCAGGCCGTTCAGGTGGAGATCTTGGTGAGTTTGGCCCAGGAATGATGGTGCCAGAATTTGATAAGGTGGTTTTTTCTGCACCTGTTAATACGGTTCAAGGTCCAGTAAAAACACAGTTTGGTTTTCACCTATTAGAAGTCACTAGTCGTTCAGAATAATAACTATGTCTAAACGCTAGTCAAAAAAAACCGGCCTAAGCCGGTTTTTTTATATTTCGTCTATCAGATTATGAATGACGTGATGTTGTTTGCAGATATGCGTCACTGATTGGGTTGAACTCTTGTGTACGCAACTGACCTTTCTGGCTATCTAATTGCTCTTTGAAGCTCAAGTTAACAGGTTTGATTGCGTTTTGCGCTTCTATTTGTTGATAACGATCTGAAAAAAAGTTAAAAACATGTGGGCGAAGTTGAGTTTTTTGTGCTTGCATTTGCTCTGAAAATGATTTTTGAGTATCTGCGAATGCAGGTGCAGTGAAACCTAATGCAGCGATTGCCATTACCATCATTTTTTTCATGTTGTCTTCCTTTTCCTAATCTAGTCATCAATGGGTGCTTAGAGTTATCTGTTTAACTCGTTAGCTTGTGATACATCATAGGTGAGAAAGACGAGCTTGCATGCAGCACAACCTCCTATTGATCAAAGGAATTGCTTCCCATCAAACGAGGATGTAATGACCACTCGGATTGCCGTTTATGACTGCTCCAAACGATAATTAGGGAGATGTGCAAGCAATTGTTTCCCGTAGGCTTTAGTCAGTAGTCGCTTATCAAGTATGGTAATCCTGCCCTTATCAGTTTCTTTCCTAAGTAACCTACCGCAGGCCTGTATTAGCTTTACGCTTACCGCAGGTAATGAAAGCGCGATAAATGGCTCTCCGCCTTTTTTAATTATCCATTCCTGTTTTGCTTGCTCAATGGGGCGGGTAAAAACGGGAAAAGGTAGCTTAGTAATAATCACATGTGTACATAGATTACCGGGCAAATCGACCCCTTCAGCAAAGCGATCTAGACCAAATATAATGCTTCCTTTGCCTGCTTCAATTTGTTTTATGTGACGCAGTACCATATTTTTGGGTGATAGGCTCTCCCCTTGCACCATCGTTAGCGCTGTTATCGTTGTTGGACATGCCCGATAAACTGCCTCCATCACATTTCTGGATGTAAATAAGACTAAGGTGGCCTCTTCAAGAGAAATAGTCTTAATCAACTGTTTGACGACTTCTTGCTGCCATTCTTTTTGTTGTGTATTGGGTTGGAATGTCATCTGAGGGAGGTTTAGCGTTGCTTGTTCCTGATAATCAAATGGTGAGGCTAAGGCTAAAAAATGCGACTCATCGAAACGATATAAGCCACTATCTAATCGAAAACGTTGAAATAAGCCCATACCACGAAGTGTTGCTGAGGTCAGCACCACACCATAGGCTCTAGACCATAGGCTACGGTCTAAAAAATACGCCGCGGTCATTGGGCCAGCATTGATCACTAAGGTCTGTTGCTTGGCAAAGGTTTCGAGGGAAAGCCAACGGACGTTGGGCGGTCTATTATCTTCATCAGGTTCTAAAAAAAGGCCCATAAAGTCGATTAAATAACCAAATATATTTTGCACTGTGCCCACTTGCGGCAATAAGGCCTCACCGACTTTATTCGATAGTAAGGTCTTCTCTAAGCCTTCTTTTATCCATTTGGCTAACACTGAATAATGTTTATAGATTGAATTCGCTCGCTGTAATAAGCCCTGGCAAGGCAATATAAGCGCATTAACTATGGGACTATCCCAAAATATACGCGGTTCACTGATACGTTTTTCCAAAACATCATGAACTAAACCATCTGATTGCAAAATCGTTTCTATCGTTTGCAAATGACTGATAACAGCGGGCAAATCTCGTCTAAGATCTGACAACATATAAGCAAAATCATGCTGACGAAATGCCAGTGCTGAGGGTATTTTTTTCAGCACACTATCGGCCGTTTCTGTTGTTTGATACAACTGAATAAAGTTTAGTGCCTTTGCAGCATGTTCAAGGGCTTTTCGAGGTAAGTTATGTGCTTCATCAAACACAAATAGCACCTCCTCAGGATTGGGTAACACTAAGCCCCCACCTAAGTCGGCATCACTCAGCACTAAGTCGTGATTGGCCACCACCACCTGTGCAGCGATCATTTCTTTACGCAATCGATAATAAGGACAGCGTACATAGAATGAGCAGCTTTTTGCAGCGCAGCCTTCCGAATCAGTTGACATATGCTGCCATAAATCCGCATCAATACGATCACTGCGACTATCCCGATCGCCATCCCACTTATCATCATCCCAATCAGCCAGTAACTGTTTACCGTGGGCAAGATGCAATGCCTGTTGATATTTTTCATCGATATCAAGTTCTAGGCTCTGCTGCTCTGGGGTTTGAATAAATTGAGTTAACTTACTTGGGCAAAGATATCGACGACGCCCCTTAACTTGTACAAACCGAATCGGATGTTCCAAGGTAGCCGAAAAATTGGGCAAATCTTTTTGGATAAGTTGTTGTTGGAGATTCACTGTAGCGGTACTAATAACCAATGTTTTATTTTGCTGCAGTGCCGTCTGAATAGTACCGGTAAGGTAAGCTAATGTTTTACCAACCCCCGTGGGGGCCTCCACCACAGCCACTCTTTTTTGAGCGGGCTTTTGCATCGTTTGGTGGATGAAGTGACTCATCTGGATTTGCTGTGGTCGCGCCTTGAAATCTGGCATCGACGCTTCGATGCGATCAAATAGCGTATCTATCGCACTCATGCAGCGGCTAATTGATCGATTAAAAGTTGTAATGTCCTCTGACCACGGAACTCATTAACGGACAACTTATAACGAATGATTATCGCTATATCTTCTGCTAACCAATCAGGCTTGGTCTGACCGAATGCAATAGCCGTCACTTCCTCTCCAGATTGAGTGTGTAACTGCAGACGTAAATGGTTTTGCTCCTGACCCAATAAGCGCCATTGTTGAACGATGAAAGTCCCATGAAATCGGGGTTCTTCAAAGCCTTGTCCCCAAGGCGCAGCTGCATTCAGGGCTTCAGCATTTATCAGTTGCAATTCCGTTTCTTCTAACTGGCCATCTGAGGCAAGTTCTTCTAGGAAGGTATCTGCTGAAATCATGTCCTCAAGCGCATCATGAAAGGCGTTTTCAAAAACGGCTAAATCATCATATTTAATCGTCAACCCAGCTGCCATGGCATGCCCACCAAACCGCTCAAGTATGTCAGGATGATGAGAAGCAACTCGTGCTAATACATCACGGATATGGATGCCAGGAATCGATCTAGCAGAACCTTTGAGCTCTCCCTCATCACCTTGCGCAAAGGCAACGACAGGTCGATAGACTTTGTCTTTTACCCGTGAGGCTAATAACCCAATCACACCTTGATGCCATTCTGGGTGATATAAACATAAACCTCGTGGTAGCTCACCATCAAGTGAAAGCTCTGCCAACATCCGCTTGGCATCATCCTGCATTGTTTGCTCTACGGTTCTACGATCGATATTGATGTCATTTAACATTCGTGCTGTCTGTGTTGCTGTAGCAGCGCTATCGTCTGTTAATAACTGAATACCTAGGCCCATATCTTCCATTCGGCCCGCTGCATTTAAGCGAGGGGCGATACTAAAAGCCAAATCAGAAGAGAGTAGTGATGCTGCTTCACGACCAGCAACACTAATCAAAGCATTAATGCCTTCACAGCCTTTACCCTGGCGGATGCGTTGCAAACCAATATTCACTAAACTGCGGTTAAGTTTATCTAGAGGTACCACATCGGCAACTGTTCCCAGGGCAACCAAATCCAACCAATCGATGACCTTTGGTTCAATCTGATCATGCTGTTCAAACCAATTTAGTTGACGTAAATGCTGACGAAGTCCAATTAAAAGATAAAAACATACCCCCACACCAGCAAGATTTTTATAAGGAAAAAGATCATCTGGTTGATTTGGGTTCACAATCGCTTCAGCTTGAGGCAAGTTGTCACCCGCCAAATGATGATCCGTCACTAAGACTTTCATCCCCAGCTGATGTGCCATATCGACTCCAGCATGAGCAGAAATACCATTATCAACGGTTATCAGTAAGTCGGGCAGATTATCTTTATCAAGATCAGCAAGTAAACGAGGCGTTAAGCCATAACCATGAATAAATCGATTGGGAACGATAAAGTCAATGTTTTGCAGCCCCATCGCTTTTAAGCCACGAATAGCTAAGGCACAACTCGTTGCCCCATCACTATCAAAATCTGCAACGATAGTCACTTTCCAATGGTTTTGGAGTGCTTCTTCGAGCAGACTGACGGCTGCAGACATGCCTGATAACTGTTCAGGACGAGGAAGCTCTTTCAACTGAAAAAACATATCTTCTTTAGTTTTAATACCGCGAGCTGACAAAACTTTTCTGACCAGAGCGGGCCATGAATTGGGTAGTTGTTGCCAACCATCTGTGGCACGTTCAACGATATTCATCGCCAGAAACGCCATGCTGATAACGGTGTCAATCGATACTCACCCACACCTGACACAATCAAGTTTAAACGGCTCAATCGGAACCGCTTCAACGCTAGGTACACAGGTTTAAACCACCATTCATCAAGTATTGCTAACTGCAAATCGAGATTAGCTTCAGGATTAAAGGGCAGTACGTGAAGAGCGTATTTACTATCAATCTGTTGGTAAGTCTCAACATCATGCGCGTATGAAGACTGACTGTGCATCGCTAAAGAATGTACTAAGTCATCATCACCAGAGACATGCGGCCATTTATGCCATTGCTCAGGCATCTTGCCATTCCCCCAGAACCACACCGCATTAACGGGCAATTCTCCTCTAGCTTCACGCTGCTGATTCACCGGATGTTCGAACAAGACCATTTGTATTTCGTTCAATAAACGAATCCATATCTTGTCGTCCGTTCCTCGCGGTAACGCTTCCGTGATTACACCACCATCGATCTGATTCAACGCGGTAAAACTGACTTTGGGACGGTTCTTGAGTTTTAGACTCCATTGGTTTGGAGTATCAATCGCAACACTGGCACCGATATCAATAAATAAATATTGGATTGCTGACACTAGCTCCTTGGCCTCATCCATCGACACATTCAAGCCTTGATGAAAGAGACGAAGTTGATCTCTATCGGGATGTAAATGACAGGGATCAATACAGATGGTCTCATTGCTGCTATTTCTGATAAAGCCCATAGGAAAATCACTTTCAGACTGTGATTCAGGAGCAAATAATGACATTAGGTTTGCGTTATAATCATCTGTATTTATTATATATTTTGATTTTCTTAATATAGTTTTCAGACCATAAGGCATCAAGGACTGATTGATAGGGTTATTTAGAATATCATCAAAATTAGGCAATACTAACGTCAACACGTTGCTAGGCATTTGCCAAAACTTGTCGAATAAATGGAATCGTTAATTTACGTTTTGCTTCTAAAGAGGCTTTATCCAATGAATGTAAAACATCCATCAAATGAGGCATGTCTCGTCCATAGTGACGAAGTAGATAGACGGCTACTTCATCGCTCATGCGAAGTCCACGTGATGCCGATTGTAGTTTTAAGGCTTGCTGTTTTTGATCGTCGTTCATCGTATCTAATTGATAGACTAATCCGGTCGCTAATCGTGAGCATAGGTCAGGCAGTACGATAGGAATATTGGATGGTGTGTATTGGGCCGAAGCGATCAGGTGTCGTTTTTTATCATGGATACGATTAAAGCAATGAAATACGGCCTCCTCCCAGTGCTTGTGACCTGATATAGCATCAATATCATCAAAACAAATTAAATCCGCCTCTTCAATCGACTGCAGCACATCTGGACTGCCCGTTTTGATCAATTCAGAAAATGCAATATAAGCGACGCGATGTCCTTTTTGTTGGACAGCTTCAGCACAAGCAATCAATAAGTGGGTTTTACCTGTGCCCTGCTCACCCGCTAGAAACAAAAAATCAAGCTGCTCTAACTGACAAAAAAGACTCAATGCTTGTTTTGTTTCTTGTTTAGCAAATAAGAAATTATCCAGTCGATAAATCTCCTGTGGCGACAATCGCAGGGTTAACTGTGTTTCAACTACTGACATAATTCCAGACAATGTTTATGAATAAAGGTGACTGCCCACATAACGCTGATGTGCATGTCTAAGAAGGACCATAACAACGGCAGCGACGGGCAATGCTAATAAAACGCCTGTGAAACCGAACAGTTGGCCACCAGCTAATACAGAAAAGATTACGGCAACGGGATGCAGACCAATACGTTCGCCCACAAATCGAGGAGTCAGCACCATCCCTTCAATAGCTTGAGCAACACTAAAGACGATGATCACATACAGGACAGGATACCAGTCACCGAATTGAAAAAAAGCAGCTAATCCAGCCAGTAATATCCCCACAATCAAACCCAAGTAAGGAACAAAACTGACAATACCAGCAATCACACCTAATAATAGTGCAAACTCGAGTCCTATTAAGCTTAAACCAATCGTGTAAATAACAGCTAAAGCGAACATCACCATCACTTGGCCACGCATAAATCCTGCCAGCATGTCATCACACTGAAGTGACATTTGTACGACCTGATGTGAGTAACGACGTGGCAGTAACTCTCTAAATCGAGCCACTAAATCATCCCAATCACGGAGCAGGTAAAACGTAAGTACAGGAATTAAGACTAAATTACCCAACCATTGAACAAGTGCTAAGCCTGACCGCGTCATATAGCCAAATACCCCACCTGCTACTTGTCCTACCTCAGACCAGTAATTTGATAATGCCTGCTTCAAGGTCTGAAGGTTAATAATATCGGTCGGCAATCCGGCAGAGACAAGCCAAGGCTCGATTAACTTTTGGGTTTGTGTTAGATAGTCCGGTAGATTAGTAAACAATTTTGCAATTTGAGCACTAAGTAGTGGCAGTAGCACTAAGAGCATTAAGCTCATCACAGCGAATATAACAGCAAAGACCACTGCGACCGCCGCTGTACGAGACAATTTCCATTCCTCCAATTTATCAACCAATGGATCGCCTAAATAGGCTAACAATGCCGCTATAAAAAATGGCATCAATACTGGGGCGAGTTGAAAGAGCAGCCAGCCACCGAGAATAAAAGCCACCAATAAAATAATTTTATTCGTATCGGTCATCACGGTTTTGTCTTTTGCTTCCATGCCTTATTTCCCCATATAACCATGTATTCAACGCCACTATAGACAACACTCAGCATGACGAAAAAAATTGTGTATTCAAGCAATTTATCTAAGTTAGCCACCCATTGTTGGTTTACTATGACTAACAGAACCAAAAATATCTGCATTACTGTATTGATCTTGCTACTCCACAGTGGCGTCAGCTCAAAGTGACCTATGGTGTAGTGATATAACAAACCACCGCATACAATAATTAAATCTCTCGCTAACACCAGCCACAATAACCACAGTGGCAACAATCCCATAAACGCGAGTGTGCTAAAACTAGCAACTAGTAAAATTTTATCCGCAATGGGATCCAGAATTGATCCTAACCGAGATTGCCAATGAAAATGTTTAGCGAGAAAACCATCTATCCCATCAGAAATACCAGCAATCAACGAGATAAAAAGGGCCAAGCCGAAACGTTCATGGGCTAAAGCCCACACTACAGGTAGTACCAAGAAAATTCGCATCAGCGATATGAGATTGGGAATATCGCGAGGACTCAAGGTAATAACCGAAATATTTGGTCAGCTGACGGCACAGTGGTTACTGTTTTGTCGACTGAAGAAAGCACATTACCCACTTCAAGCAGACGCTTCAGTGTGGATCCATCTCCACTGAATGAAATAACTAATTTTAAAATGCCACCGTTAATTGATTCTGTTTTAACGCTATCGATTTCATCAATGTCATTCACGGTTTTAAACACACGGTTAAAGTCAGCATAATTATTCACCCCTTGAATGACGATGTGAATGGTTTGCTCATCGCTGCTAAAGGAATCACTTTTATACCGTTTGGCAATGGTATTGACTAAGAATGCAAAGCCTTTTTTTATTGCCGCATCGTTGAAACCTTCTGATGTCCATTTAATGCT
>DRHY01000221.1 GCA_011052985.1 Methylophaga thalassica | reverse complement strand
TTAATTATTATTGGCCTTGTAGGTTTGTTTGGTACATCTATCAATTTGACCCCATAACCACGTAAGGCCATATATATAAAAGCCTTGTCTATTTTCTGACGAGGCTTTTTTTATTATGACTTCATTAATATAGTGAAGCTGAGCAGACTTATATTGATCTTATTTTCACTGTTAAACTGTCAATCTTCATTCACTATAAATCTCGAGATTAACGCTGGAACACCCTGTGATGAGCGATGATAGCAAAACTGAATTAAATCAAATTATGTGTGATTGTAGCGGAACAACTCGCGCTAAAATAATGAGTCTCGTTGAACAAGGTATTGTCGACATAGATACGATCTCACGCAAGACAGGTGCCGTATCTGGCTGTGGGTCGTGTGAGTGGGATATCGAAGCCTATCTTGATGAGATTATTGCCAACCTTTAGACCTGTTCTTCTTTTAAGTTTTCCAGATAAAGTACTGTAGCGCCAGCAACAGCCGCTGGAATGACTAGAAAATTCACAAATGGGATCATGGTTGCGACCAAGGTTGCTAAACCAAAGCCCAGTGCCAAGCTGCGATGCTGACGTAATTTTTCCCGTTGTTGTTTGAAATTCATTAAATGATTGCCCATTGGGTAGTCATGATAATCGAGTGCCAATGTCCAACTGGAAAAGAAAAACCAAAGTAGTGGCGCGATCAGATTCAAACCCGGAACCCAAGAGAGTAACAGTAAGGGCACCATCCAGCGTAATAAATAAGCTGTTTTAATTAATTCATTCATGACCATTTTTGGCGCTTCTTTGAACATTTGACGCCATGGCATGTCAGGCGGACTTCCCCCTGATATTTTTTTCTCGACCATTTCTGACAAAATCCCATTGAAGGGAGCAGCCAAAATATTAGCAATAATTGAAAAGGTAAAAAAAACAATAATGGCCAACAAAATAATAAATAGCGGCCAAACAATCCACATGAGAATACTTTCAAGCCATCCCGGCATCCATGTTGGCATTAATCCATCAATCCAGCCTTCAAAATGAGATAAACCAAACCAAAGGGCAATACTAAATAGTAGGGTGTTTATTAGCATGGGGACGTAAGCGAAACGTCGAATGCCGGGTTGATTGATTAGACTAAACCCTTGCATGAGGTAGCGTGCACCTTTAATCATGTTACCCATAGAAGCCTCTTTTATTGCTTGAGTATGTAGAAAATAAACACATATGATAGCTGAACGCCGTATCTTCTTGCAGGAGAGAGTTGGACAGTTAGACAACATGGCAATTAAATACACAAAAAAAACCAGTTACGATGAACTGGTTTTTTTGTGAAAAGTTATTTATGGCTAATTTACGGCAAGACAATAGGAGTAGGGGCAACCCATCCCTCTTTACGATGTTCAGCAACAACCGTGGTATAAACACCACCACGCACATTGAAAATGCCCGTAACACGCATAAATCTAGGGTCGCATGCAGCAACCAAATCGTTCAGAATAGTGTTGGTCACTTTCTCATGAAAAGCACCTTCATCACGATAAGACCAGATGTAAAGTTTGAACGATTTAAGTTCAACACATTTTTCGTCAGGTACGTAATCTAGTTTGATTGTCGCAAAATCAGGTTGGCCCGTCTTTGGACATAAACAGCTGAATTCAGGTGTTTCGATGTGAATGGTATAATCGCGGCCCGGCGTCGCGTTTTCGAATGTTTCCAATTCTTTGGTTGGTTGAGTTGACATGAATATTCCTGACAAAATGAAAGACGACTATTATCTCTTAAGTGAAAGATTAAATTAAGTGTTAGACATTATAATTCTTACCATCGTGGTCCTCACTGCCTTCATTGCAGTGAGTTGGTACGCCCATCATAAAAGCCAACAACGCGCTGAGGCGTTTGAAAAAGAGCTGGATATGACAGAAGAGCATGACGGCGAAAATTTCCAACAACGCTTTGATGCGCTTTTTGAGCAAGAGTTGCATGAGCATGATGAAAAAGTACCAATGGATGCATCTGTTGAAAGTCGATTTGAAGACGCGTCAGATGTATTTAGTCAAACCAATAATAGTGACGATCAGCAAACAACATCAGAAGCTCATAACGAAGTCGAAAACACTCTCAACACACCAACTGAATTGGCTGAGGAAGAACCCGACCCAGTTGATGAAGAAGTAAGCCAGAATGATTGGGATATGGTGATAGCCTTTACAATCATGGCTCCTGAGTCTGAGTTATTCAGCGGTAAAGCAGTGAAGGCTGCTCTAGAAAACCAGTCACTTCACTTTGGTGATATGCAGATTTACCATCGCTATTATTCAGATATTAAAAAACAGCCTTTATTTAGTGTGGCCAACATAATCGATCCTGGTACTTTACTGCCAGATGCGTTTGTCTCAATGAAAACACCAGGTTTGTTACTTTTTTCTCGTTTTCCTGGTCCGCTAAGCGGCATGGCATTATTTGACCAACTTTTAGAATGCGCTCGTTCGATCACTTTTGATTTATCAGGCATCTTATGTGACGAAACAAGAGAACCCGTCACAGATGACCATATAGAAACATTACGTGCTCGTATTTTCG
>DRHY01000220.1 GCA_011052985.1 Methylophaga thalassica | reverse complement strand
CAAGTTAGTCATGTCAACAGTAATATCATCAGCCGCAAAGCTCGCCGACGACAGTAAAATTGATACTAGAAAAGCATATTTGAGTTTCATATCATCTCCTTGTGTGATTGATGGCAACTCACTATTCTGGACTGTGCTTAGCGGCAGATGTTCCAAGCTGATTACGCTAATAAATCCTTTTCCATTGTTTTGTTACATTTCATTTTTAGCTGCTCTTAAGCTTCACATCATCACTGCGTAAGTGTCGTATAACTAGCAAATGTATGTTTATTACAACGTTAATTTAACAACACCCACAGGATGATTGATGCTCAAATCCCTTGTTCTGTCACAAACAAAAACTAGAAAGCAACATCCAGTGTGGCTGTGAAAGCGTTATTCTGGTGGGAATCGGCAAACTCCCCTGTGTAACCGACATTCAAACTCGTGCTGCCCGTCAGTTGCCCCGTTATACCAAGTGCTAACTGTAAGCGATCTTTATTCAGCTCTGGACCATCAATAGAAAAGTTTGAGCCCGACACATTTTTAAAATTGGCGTTAAGTGTTGAAACGCTATCCATATGTTCATGCACATAGGCGATACTGGCGACAGGGGTAAGAATCCGCTTATCGGCCATGTGGATATCATGGCTTAAACGCACACCAATAGAGGTCAACAAACTCTCGTCGGTTTCTTTATCTACACTCAGGTTGGCTGCATCTGCCCCCTTCTCATTAAAACTATCTCGTGTGTTGTGCAGATAAGAAACACCGGCAAACGGTGTGAAATCGGTGTCTGCGTTGAGTGCAAAGTCCTTACCCGCCTCAATCGTGGCATTGACGTCAAAACTATCGTAGTCGGCTTTAGCCGTACTGACCGAAGAGCCCATGGTAACCGTACGTGAAGCATCGACTTTATGCAGACCAAAGCCAAGGCTAGCATTAATGTAAAGCTGATCCTGTTGCCAACTACCATAAGTGGCCGCTTGGTATGAGTCGATACTGCTGTTGCCTGAATAAGGATCAACATCAGTGCGGGCATAACTGCCTGCAACACCGATCACAACATCATGCCAATCAGCATCAATACCAAATGCCAAACCGCTGGATTTATAGTCAGCACCTCGTGCGTTATGGGTATCATCAATATCGTTAAAGCTGCCAAAGCCCTGTGCCCACCAACCTCGTTGTTGAAGCAGGCCGGATGATGAACCAGAATTCATGCCACTAGTGTTGAACTGATTATTAAAGGCCAACGAACCAGACGCACTTTGACTGCCATGATTGAGTAATAATTGATTAAATTGTGACGTCACGGAACGGGTAATAAGTTGGTTATTGCTGTGCTGAACACCACTCAAACTATCAAAGGCTTGTCTTGCAGTTAAACTGGATAAGGGCGTGATCTGACTAACTAAATCACTTAGCTGGCTAGTGTTGTTATCAATAGCCGTTGCCACTGCTCGTTGGTTACGCGTGCTGGCCACATCACTAAAGTTAGCACTATTGCGAGTCAGCTTAAGAAATACATTATTCGCATCATAACTCAAGGTCGGCGTTAAGAAGGCCAGATTGGCATTCACACTATCAAAGGTTGTACCACCCAGTCCGCCGGTGGCGGTGAGAATAGTATAGTCTGTGGTAGTTGCATAGGTGCCAGGTGCCGCTTTCACATTGACGATACCGCTGGTTAACGTAGCGCTACCCGTTGCAACGATTTTATCGCTATTCCCTGCGGCATCCACTTCTACATCGTAGTTACCGCCACCACTAAAATCCACATTGCCCGAAACATTGATAGTACCAATGGAATTACCGGGTGAAAACGTACCGCCATTGATAAAGACATCACCCACGGTGCCAGTACCGCCCAAAGTTCCTCCGCTATTCACAGTAGTAGTGGAATTACTGATTGAGCCATTAACTGACAGGATGCCTGCGTTGACTGTAGTCGTACCAGTATAGGTATTATTGCCGGTGAGGTTGAAGTTACCAGTGCCGTTTTGAGTCACAGCACCGTTGCCGCTGATCACACCGGCATAACTTGAGTCATCGAAGCGGTTAAAGATTAGAGCGCTGTTGTTGGTCACATCTCCAGTACCTAGCGTGCCTGATGTACCGCCATTACCGACCTGTAATTTGCCATCAGAAATACTGGTGCCGCCGCTGTAGGTGTTGTTGCCAGATAAGATGAATGTGCCAGTCCCATCTTTTGTTACTCCGCCTGTACCGGATAGCACGCCTGAGTAGATTGTTGAACTGTTGTCTCCACCGGTCGTCAGCGTGTTGGTATTTAGGTCTGTGTTGCCTGTGCCAGCAAGGGATCCAATATTTAAATTGCTGCTTAGTCTAAGTTTCCCACCTGCTACTGTAACAGCACTGCTGTTGCCCAGCGCTGATGCGTTTGTTGTATTTATGACGCCATCGTTGATGGTGGTGGTGCCGGTATAAGTGTTGGCATTCGTTAAAACTAGAGTTCCGTTGCCTGTTTTAACCAAAGCGCCACTACCACTCATAACGTTGGTATAGTTTGCGGTGGTATCTTCCCCCAAATTTGATATATATATGATGTTGTTAATGATATCGCCACGGTATGTAGAACCGCGTAGTTCTAGTATTCCCGCTGAAATGGTAGTAACACCAGAGTAGTTTGCAGGGCCTGCCAATATTAGTTTTCCATCGCCGAGCTTGGTTAATGCGTTTGGAGATATTCCGCCAGACATACCCACGACAGCCTCAATGGTCGCAGTATCCCCAGCGTTGGTAACAGTGTATGAATTGACAGCATTAGCAAATGAAACCGGAGTATACGGAAAACGAGTTAATCTGTAGCCATCCGTAGAAAATGTAATGTCTCCAACAGACTGAGCGGAATCCAACGTTACCGTACCACCTGTGCCACCAAACACCGCATTATCACCGTCACCCCACGCTTGGTTAGTTGTGCCTGAAGCATCACTAGTCCAGTTGGTAGACGTATTCCAATTTCCCGAACCTCCGACAGGTGAACCGTTGCCGCTGGTGGTATCTGTTCCATCCCAATAAAGCGTGTCTGCGATGGCATAATGGCTCATGCCAAAATATATCAACGGCAACATAGTTTTGGTGAGTGATTTTAGTTTTCTACGAGGTGATTTTGTAAATAGTTGGTTCGGTGATTTCATCGTATTTCTTAATTTATTTTTAAACGTGGTTTGCAATTAAAGATGTCTTCATGTGCTGGTAAAGTCACACTCAACATTTTTTGGCTTTCAGTTTATTTATTATTTCTATTAACCAATTAGCTATAGGTAAAAATAACTTTCTTTGTGTGTGACACGCGTGGCACTCTATTTGGCAAGACCTGCCTAATTGATTTTGTATGTTGAGTCGGCAAGAGCTGGTTCACGACATCACCGAAAGGGCTTAGTAAATAGAGGTAAAGCAGAAAGTGTCTATGCATTTCTCGTATCCGATTTACCTGTGTAATCCAGCTCATGTAGGCATTGCTCCTGAGGTTTTCCGCCTTGATTCACATGATGTTTGGCAATCTTTAATTAAAAAAACTCATTAGCGGATGGAGCATAAAGACATTTGGCATTAAAAACTATCAGCCAAAAGTATGATCTTTGGAAAAAGTGGAATGTTGAAATATGGGAGACAATAACCAACAGAAGACTCTTGAGACCTTCTGTGTGATAAGGCTTCTGCCAGCCAAGCGAATAAGATTTATTGGGCTTTCTGCTTTCTGTGTTTAGCCACTTTATGTCTATTGCCACAAAGCGCCATACTGCACCAGCGTCTTTTATGTGTTTTGGTGCGATCTAAAAACCATAATATGCACTCTTCATGTTCACAGACTCTAACTAGAGTGAAGTCGACTTCTGTTAATAGATGTGCAGCTGCTTCAGTGACTGGCCCTAAAAGCTGTTTAATTGTGTCTTGGTTATAACATCGCACTTGCTGCCACTGCCCTTCTGCGTTTTTTTTCAGACTAATTCTACTCAACGAGGCTTCCAGAAAAGGCTCTAGGAGTTGAATACTGTCTAACTTATCCACTTTCTTATTCTCGACCAGCGTATGTATCACCGTTCTTAGCTCTCTGGCTGTCGCCAATAACTCACCTTGTTGAAATGCCATTTTCGCTGGAAGTTTACGTTTCGCCACCGCCTCGAGCCAGTAGATAACATCTTTGTCTGTTTTCCAGAAATCATCTGGCTGTTTGTTGATGATAGCAACGGTGTTGAGCATATCTAAGGCTAGATGATCAGCAACAACAATCGGTTCTCTCGTTATATTCGCAGAATTGGTCATTCATTTTCTCTCATTCATTTACACCATATTGTAACCATTAAAAGTGAATTTGACGAGTTACATGAAAACTTACATACTGCCCCACAGGTAACCTGTAAATCTATTTTTTAACAGTTACACAACAAAGGAGCAAAGTATGACTAAAAATAGACATCATCCTATCCACTATAAATTTGTAGAGACGGATGGACTGCGTTTGTTTTACCGCGAAGCTGGTGATGAGAAATTGCCTACTCTCTTATTGCTTCATGGTTTTCCAAGCTCATCACATCAATTCCGTGAACTCATTCCCTTATTAGCAGATAAGTTTCATATTATTGCGCCTGACTTACCTGGCTTTGGCTTCACTGAAGTGCCTGCTAATCGCAACTACACTTATAACTTTGATAGCTTGGGCGATACATTGATTAAATTTGTTGATACGCTGAAGTTGGATAAATATGCCATGTATGTATTTGACTACGGCGCACCTGCAGGACTGCGTCTGGCACTGGCTTATCCTGATCGCGTCACCGGCTTTATTTCACAAAATGGTAATGCCTATATGGAAGGATTAGGCGATGCATGGGCACCTGTTCAAGCATACTGGGATGAACCCAATGCAGAAAATCGTCAGGTGGTTCATGATGCTATTCTTAATCTGGAAGGTACACGCTGGCAGTATGCTCATGGGGTAGAAATTGAGGAGCTGTTAGCACCGGAAGCCTATTACCTGGATACATTTTTATTTGAACGTGAAGGCAATAAAGAGATTCAGTTAGACCTGTTTCTTGACTATCAAAATAACCTGAAAATCTATCCCAAGTTTCAGCAGTTCTTCCGAGACACTCAAATTCCATCACTAATTATCTGGGGTAAACACGATCCTTTCTTTATCCCACCCGGTGCAGAAGCTTTTAAACGAGATAATCATAGTGCCGTGGTAGAACTGCTCGATACAGGGCATTTTGCTCTGGAAACCCATGTTGGCTACATTGCTCAACGTATTCGTGAAGTTATTGGTGACGAATAGTACTGATATAGAAAAGCCGCTAGTATTTTCTAGCGGCTTTTAGCTAAAACAATTTAGATGATAGTTGAGGTCAAACTTTTATAAACAATCTCGATAATCGCATCTTGAGCAATCCTTGCTTGACGACTATAAAATTAATCTAATGGCCAAAAAAATCAAATACTCTGACACCCGTTGATTCTGAATTTAAACACCCCGCACAACTGCATCCTGTAAAACACTGTTTGAATTTCAAACAGACGGCTTAAGAAATGAAATGCTGCAAACAATGACACGTTTTTTTCATCGTCATTTTCTCTTTTTTAATGCCGTGGTGAATCAGAAGGCTGAAACGCTTAATCCACCTAACAACCAAACAATCGCCACTAATGCTAAAACAGATAGAACTTTATCCGTTAGTGACTTACCTTCATGATGGTGATGGGCATGCTGATGGTCTTGAGAGTTATGCTTGGCTCTGCGCCATAGCCAGAACAACCCAAAATTGGCTGCCAGCATAATAATATTCAAGACT
>DRHY01000219.1 GCA_011052985.1 Methylophaga thalassica | reverse complement strand
CTGTTCGATTCGATAATCTGAATATATGGGTGTCAACGGCCATGACGGGATGATGAAAAATAGTGTTTAGAACAACATTAGCTGTTTTTCGGCCCACACCTGGTAGGGCTTCTAAGGCCTCGCGGTTCTCTGGTACTTGGCTGTTATGCTGATTGATTAGAATGTCGCATGTTTTAATGACATTTTCAGCTTTGCTATTAAATAATCCAATTGTTTTGATATAGCTTTTCAAACCATCAACACCAAGAGCTAAAATTGACTCTGGTGTGTTTGCGATAGGATAAAGTTTGTCGGTAGCTTTATTAACACCAACATCGGTTGCTTGTGCAGATAAAATTACGGCGATTAATAACTCAAATGCCGATGAATAGTTAAGCTCGGTTGTCGGTGCTGGATTTTGCGCTTTTAAGGTGACAAAAAAAGCATGACGTTGCTGTTTATTCATTTAACTAATGGCTTGATGCGGTTTCAGCAACTGGTTCCACTACCGATGTTTGGCGTTTAGTTAGGCGAACGTCGATAACATTTTTTAGTGCCACAATAAGGCCCAAACCAATAAAGGCGCCAGGCGGAAGTAGTGCCAATAGGAATCCACGGTAATCATCAATTAGTGTCAGCGTCCAATTCGTTGCAATATCACCAAACATTAAATTAGCCTGAGCAAATAACGTACCTTGACCAATCAATTCACGCATTCCACCAAGTACGATCAACACAGCCGTAAAACCTAAGCCCATCATTAGTCCATCAAGTAGTGAGTGACCAACCGGGTTTCTTGCTGCGAAAGCTTCAGCACGAGCGATGATAGAACAATTTGTCACGATTAAGGGAATGAAAATACCCAAAATAAGATAAAGATCATGAAACCAGGCATTCATCGATAACTCGATAATGGTAACAATTGAGGCAATGATCATCACAAATACTGGTAAACGTACTTCATCAGGAATTTGATTACGTAAAAGCGAAATAATCCCATTAGATGCAACCAGCGTTAGGATGGTCGCCAAGCCTAAACCCAGCCCATTAATCACTGTATTGGTGACAGCAAGAAGCGGACATAATCCAAGTAACTGAACTAAAGCAGGATTATTTTTCCATAAACCTTCTTTGATGATTTGAGCATATGGATTCATGATGTTTCACCTATTTTTCTGAATAGAGCGTCATGGTGTTTATCAAAATACTCTAACGATTTTTTAACTGCTTTAACGACTGCTCGTGGCGTGATAGTGGCGCCTGTAAATTGGTCAAAAGCACCGCCATCCTTTTTTACTTTCCATTTCGCTGCAGATGGATTTTCTAATGATAGGCCTTCAAATTGTTTAATCCAATTCGAACGTTTTACGTCGATTTTATCCCCTAAGCCAGGCGTTTCTTTGTGATTAATGACGCGCACACCCGCAAGCTTTCCATTGCTATAGATACCGACTAACATTTTAATGCGTCCTGAGTACCCATTGGGTGCCACAACAGTAAAAATAGCAGCCACAGGCTGACCATTTTTTCTGGCTCTGAACACCTGCGTAGGTTCTTGTGTGCCAAGTTCCTCCGTCGGAGCTAGAGTGATCGCATCCTGCAGGATGGCATTATCAAATTGATCGCTTGGTACCAGCGTGTTGATAGCATCTAACAGTGCTTGACGTTCATTTTCTTGAATCTGTTGACGCGTATTTTCATTGGTAAAGGCAACGAATGTAGTGGCAACGATGGCAAATAAACCGAGCATTAAACCAACTCGCAGAGCATGTTTCTTGATATCCACCATTATTTCACTGCTCCATACACTTTAGGTTGCGTGTAATAATCAATCAGCGGCACCATCATGTTCATTAGTATGACAGCAAAGGCGATACCATCCGGGTAACCACCCCATATGCGAATTATGTAGGTAAGCAAACCAACACCAGCGCCGAATACCAAGCGACCTTTGACCGTTGTTGAGCCTGACACAGGGTCGGTAGCGATGAAAAAAGCGCCAATCATCGTGCCTCCACTGACTAGATGGAAGATTGGTGATCCTGTCATTTCTGGCGCAAACATAGACGTTAGACCACTAATGATGAATAGTGCAGCAAGCATAGCAACAGGTACATGCCAGCTAATCACCCGACGGTAAATTAAATAAATACCACCAATGGCAAACCAAATATTGATCCATTCCCAGCCTAAGCCACCGGCAAATCCAAATAAATTTTGGTTGATAATGTATTCAGGCAAAATCGATTGACCAATTTGAGTTTTCATCGCATCAAGAGGAGTCGCGCCAGATACGGTATCAGCTACCCAATCAGTCCCCGTCTCACCATGGAAAATCAATTGGAATGCAGCATGAAAATCAACAGGGTTTTCAGCGAGTGACGATACAGGTAACCATGTCGTCATTTCCAATGGGAATGAGACCAATAGCAATACATAACCAATCATGGCCGGATTGAACGGGTTGTAACCCAAGCCGCCGTATAACTGTTTAGCAAAAACAATAGCAAATACAACACCGACAACGGTCAGCCACCATGGTGATAAAGGGGGAATCGCCACAGCAATAAGAATCGCTGTCACTGCGGCGCTACCATCGGTGATGAATGGTTTGATCGGACGTTGACGCAGCTTAAGCATGAGAATTTCAGCGAGTAAACCTACCACTAAGGCTAAGGCAATATTTATGAGAACAGCCACACCGAAAAAATAGACCATAGCAATAACCGCTGGCACCATTGCAAGCAGTACTTGCAACATTTGTTTGGTTACTCGGTTTGCCCCAGCTAGGTAGGGTGGACTTATCCGAAATAATGCCATTTACCTAGTTCTCCTTGTCGGCGGTTTCTGTCGTTGCAGCGTCTTCTTTATCTTTTTTTGCTTTAGAGGCTGCTAAAGCCGCTTTACGTTGTCGTTGACGTTCTTCTTTTTCTTTCTGTTCACGCTCTTGTCTAGCTAATCGAGTTTCAAAGCGATCACGTGCTAGATCTGATTTTTGTTGCTCACGTTGCTTTGTCATAATTTCTGTTTTGGCAAAACGGAAATAAGACACTAGCGGAATTTTACTTGGACACACATAGTCACAGCAGCCGCATTCAATACAATCAAATAGATTGTAATTTTCAGCTTGCTCAAAATCTTTGGCCCTGGAGTGCCAGTATATTTGCTGCGGCAATAAACTCGCCGGGCAGACAGATGCACAATCACCACAGCGAATGCATGGGAGAGGCTCTGCCTCAGGTGCTGAATCATGCACACCAACTAAAATACAATTCGCCGTTTTCGTGATGGGCAGATTATCACCACTTAGGTTGACCCCCATCATTGGACCACCGAGGATAAATGCTTCATCTTGCTGGCGCTTGGTTTTAGCAAACGCCAATAATTCAGCGATTGGTGTGCCAAATAAAGTTTCAAAGTTTCCTGCGTGTTCTACACTTTTACCGGTGACGGTAACTATGCGTGAGATCAGTGGCTCTCCATGATACAGCGCTCTACCAACGGCATAGGCTGTTCCCATATTGTGGCAAACTATACCAATATCCAGCGGCAAGCCATTACTAGGTACTTCTTTAGTTGTGACAACTTGAATAAGTTGCTTTTCACCACCCGTAGGATAACGCGTCGGTACAATCACAATGCGAGTTGACGTCATATGTGGACGACTTGCTAAGGCAAGCTCCATCGCTGATAAAGCACGCGGTTTATTGTCCTCAATAGCGAGAATAACTTCCTCTGCTTCGAGGCCATATTGCATGATTTCAACACCATCCAAAATGCCATCTGCACGTTCCCGCATCAGCATGTCATCACAGCTGATATAAGGTTCACATTCAGAGCCATTCAGTAATAGTGTTTCTACTTTATTGCGTACCCCAGGATTCATTTTGATAAAGCTGGGGAAACCTGCACCGCCCAAACCAACAATACCGGCATCACGCACAATCTGACGAATATCGTGAGCGGATAAAGATTTAAAATCTGCGACAGCTTCACGCTCGATCCAACGATCTTCTCCATCAGTCTCAATAATCATGCACAAAGCATCTAAACCCGAAGGGTGGGGAATCGGATGATTTTTTATGGCGATGACTGTCCCTGAACTTGGTGCATGCAGACAGACAGATACATGGCCATCTGCTTTTGCAATACGCTGACCTTTTAAAACTTTTTCGCCTATCTCAACAATAGGTACTGCAGCAGCCCCTATATGTTGCTGAAGAGGCATGATGAGCTTATTCGAAATGGGTGTTTTTCGAATAGGGGTCTGGGTAGATTGCGCTTTATGACCGGGTAGTTTTAAGCCACCAGGAAATGAACCTAAAGGTTTACTCATCTGTTACCTCCACGTTCTATTTTCACGTGAGTAGGGTCTGGCCAACGCCAAGTATTTGGATTGGGTGTGGTTTCGACCATATCAATGCAGTCAACCGGGCAGGGTTCTAAACATAACTCACAGCCTGTGCACTCATCAGCTATAACTGTATGCATGTGTTTCGCTGCGCCCAAGATGGCATCAACAGGACAAGCTTGAATACATAAGGTGCACCCAATGCAGCGATCTTCATCGATAACAGCAAGCATTTTAGGTTTTTCAACCCCACATTCTTCATCAAGTGGTTTTGGTTCCACATCGAGTAAGTCAGCTAATGCCTGAATTGTAGATTCTCCACCAGGAGGGCAGCGGTTGATATCTACTTCACCAGCAGCAATGGCCTCAGCATAAGGACGGCAACCAGCAAAACTACATTGGCCACACTGAGTTTGGGGCAATATTTTGTCAATTTGATCAACAATTGGATCGCCTTCCACCTTAAATTTGACGGAAGCAAATCCCAACACTAATCCTAAGATTAACGCCAGTAGCGTTAAAGCAATAATGGCAGTTAGCATGGTGTTATCCTTTTACCAGTCCGGTAAACCCCATGAAGGCCATTGACATCAAGCCAGCTGTAATCAGTCCGATTGCTGCCCCCTGGAATGGGACAGGTACATCTGCTGCAGCCAGACGTTCACGCATGCCAGCAAAGATGATGAGTACTAGAGAAAAACCTATTGCAGCGCCAAATCCGTATAAAGCAGATTCAATAAAGCCGTGTTTTTCTTGAACATTTAGCAGGGCAACGCCTAGTACAGCACAGTTGGTTGTAATTAAAGGCAGAAAAATACCAAGCACTTGGTAAAGTAGAGGGCTTGTTTTATGCACCACCATTTCTGTGAACTGTACAACGACAGCAATAACAAAAATAAAACTGATGGTACGGAGAAATTCGATGCCAAAAGGAGCGAGCAGATACTCGTTGATCAAATAACTACTGATAGACGATAAAGTCAGCACAAAGGTCGTCGCTAGTGCCATTCCCATAGCCGTCTCTAATTTGCGAGATACACCCATGAAAGGACATAGGCCTAGGAATTTAACCAAGACGATATTGTTTACTAAAATCGTGCTAATGAGTATCAGGGCATAATCTGCCATTTAATAACCTACTGATTTTATCAGGAATTAGTTGTCATTTATGCTCAGGCAAGGCATGAACATAAATAGTTAATCAGTAATTATAGCGCAATAAGCAAAGATTTCGTAGCGGAAATCAAAGAGAAATCCATACTGCTTAGTAACTTACTGAAAATGATAGACAGTGATTGTCAAACTTAATTCCGGTTTATTCTGCTGATTGTTTAAGCTGTCTACGAGATTGAACTGCCATAGCCAATTCTCTCAACAGTGGTTCAGTATTGTCCCATGACATACATGCATCGGTAATACTCTGACCATAAACAAGTTCATCAGAACAATCGGCATTTTGTTTGCCTGCAACCAAGTTACTCTCCAACATGAGTCCCATGATGCGATTCTCACCGTGAGCAATTTGTGAAGCTACTTCTTGACAGACAATCGCTTGCTGAAGATGGTCTTTACCGCTGTTAGCATGACTGCAATCTATCATCAGGCGGATATCTTGTCCTGATTTGGCGATGACCGCAGAAGCATCATCGATACTAGCTTTATCAAAGTTAGGCTTTCTGCCGCCACGTAAAATCACATGACAGTCTGGATTACCAGTTGTAGAAAAAATGGCTGAGCGGCCTGCTTTCGTCAGTGACATAAAATGATGGGGTCTCGATGCTGACAGGCAAGCATCTACGGCTATTTGCATACCACCATCAGTCGCATTTTTGAAACCTACGGGACATGATAGGCCGGAAGCAAGCTCTCGATGCGCTTGGCTTTCAGTCGTTCTTGCACCGATAGCTCCCCAAGATACGAGGTCTGCAATATATTGCGGGCTGATTAAATCTAGATATTCTGTAGCCGCTGGCACGCCCATTTCTGCTAAATCTAACAATAATTTACGAGCGATATGTAACCCATCATTGATTTTAAAACTACCATCGAGGTAAGGATCATTAATTAAGCCTTTCCAGCCAACCACAGAGCGGGGTTTTTCAAAGTAGACTCGCATAATGATTTGTAAATCATCGCTCAGCTCATCAATCAGTGGTTTTAGTTTTGTCGCATATTCTCGAGCGGCGATAGGATCATGAATCGAACATGGACCAACGATAATAGTTAAACGATCATCTCGCTTGTGCAAAATATCTTGCGTCGCATTGCGAGTAAGAAACACAGTTTGAGAAGCTTGATCCGTGATTGGTAACTCTTCGTGGAGCTGTGCAGGCGGGATGACTTCTTGTATTCCCGTGATTCGTAAATCGTCTGTGCTGTATAGCATGGTATCTATTGCATCATTCATGATAAAAGATGGAATTGTAACTGTTGTTATGTCATTGTGCCATCTAGTTGACCTTATAATGCACTGCAGTTTTTTATCTGAATCAAGCATAATTGCTATCAAAAACTGACGCCAAAAACTTTCTGTTACTGAATATGGTCAGACATCGAGGCAGTCTCATTGCCTCAGTAAAAGGATAGTGGAATGCGATTAGTAGATTCTCTGAAACAAGGTCAAGAAAAGCTTGGAACCATTAACTCTGAGCTAAAAAGTCGCGTTGAAACTACTCTGAAAAGCTGGCCGGAAACACTTAATAGGAAAGTCGCAGATATTAGAAATTTTTCTCTGCCACTGACCCAATATTTCCATTTTTTTCAAGATGCTGATGATGTTATTTCTGCAGAGCCGGGCACAAATAAACTGAGTGAAGGTTTTCTTGATTTATATCAGCGTATTCAGTCTGACCTAGGTGTTGAAAATTACATTGGTGAATGGTTTGTGTTGGAGCAATCAAGAATTGACCAATTTGCTCAAGTTAGTGGTGATAATCAATGGATTCATACCGATCCAGAACGAGCTCAGAACGAATCTCCGTTTAGAACAACCATTGCCCATGGTTTTTTGACTCTATCCCTGATTCCACTTTTAACTGACACCGTAAATCCAGATAAAAATCCTTATCCTGAAGCACGAATGGTGGTGAATTATGGAATGAATAAAGTGGTATTTCCAGCCCCAGTCAAGGTTGGCAAACGCATTCGAGCTAGAAGCCGCATTATCGCCATAAAGAAATTGAGACGTGGTTTGGAATTAGTCAGAGAAATTACCATTGAAGTTGAAGATAGTAAACGTCCAGCCTGTATTGCAGAGATGCTTCTTCGCTTATATGATTAATACAAAAAAGGCGGTGATTACACCGCCTTTTTTAGTTAGACTCTCGTCCTCAGAACATCGCACTATTTAACCAAAGGTGCACAAAAACACTTGCTGCATAGCCCAGTGCGATGGCCCATATCCATTTCAGGTGTGCGAAGAAGGTATAAATTCCTCGTGCTTGACCCATTACAGCAACGCCAGCCGCTGAACCTATTGATAATAAAGAACCACCTACGCCTGCGGTGAGTGTGACCAATAACCATTGACCTTGGCTCATATCCGGGTTCATTGATAACACGGCAAACATTACAGGAATGTTATCAACGATAGCTGAAATGACGCCAACTAGAATATTTGCAGTAGTTGGCCCCAAGTCGCCATACATGAACTGCGACCCGAGACTTAAATAACCGATAGTGCCTAAACCACCGACACATAGAATAATGCCGTAGAAAAACATCAATGTATCCCACTCAGCTCTTTCAACTTGTTGAAAAATATTGAAAGGTTGTCTGCGCTCGTTCAACCCTTCTACTTTTAATGTGGTTGTGCCTTCATTGTCTGATGTTGAGTTAATAAAACTACGGCGATCATTCATTTTGAGAACGTAACCATAGAGCTTCAATAGACCAAGTCCGGTCATCATGCCAAT
>DRHY01000218.1 GCA_011052985.1 Methylophaga thalassica | reverse complement strand
CCTTCCCCTGGGAGTCGACGACTAATTTTGGGAGGTGACACAATACTTGTATAGCCTTTTCCTGAAACAATAGGCACATCGGTATCTGGCTCACCATCACCATCAGTATCAATCCGCAGGTCATTAGCATCTACTTTGCCATCACCATTGATATCTAATGGTTGGTACTCTAACTGTCCACCCGTCAGATAATCAAATTCAAGTAACCAGCTACTACCACCAAAATCACATTCATCATCTGATGGGACTAAGGTTGTGAAGATGATTTTTTCATCGCTCACGATTGAATCTGAGACTTGGCGTTCACCAAAGTTATTAGTGTTAGCATTGTTTTGACTTAAGAGATCAACATACCAGCCTCTTTTTTGGTTAAGAGATGAATCTAGCCCCCAAACAATATTTTCGCTAGACGAATAGGGTGAAACAGTTCTGTAATTCTGCCCGGCAAGTTCTATGTCTGTTAATTTTCGACCTTCAAGGTTAGAACGACTAAAGCGATTTAATTCCGACGTTCTAGGGTCCCAGATGCCATAAAAGCTTTGTGTGACCTGACCTGTTGATGAATTGTCACCAACCTCAAAATATTTACCCGTTCCAAAGAGCAATATGAGTCCATCTTTTGTTGGATGCTTAACCACTTGAATACGGGTGGTGATGGGTTGGATATTATTTTGATTACAGGTATTACCAAAGCAACTTTTGAAAACTGGAGCGGGAGGACCATTTTCAGCTTCCTGATATGTAAAGTCCCATTTACTTTTATCAGAGCCATTAATGGAGATGGCCCAGACATTACCAAACAGATCCCCAGCATAAATAATATCAGCCGTACCATCTCTATTTTCATCTATGGCTGTTGGAGACGATAAGCCATTGGGTCTTCCCTCTCCCAGAGGATCATCACTTGAACCAATTTGAGTATCAAATTTACGAATCAGCTGGCCAGTTTTGATATTAACCAAGTAGATTACCCCATTGCCTGTTGAGCTATCATTGGCGTTGCCGTCGTTATCATTATCAATTGTATTGTTATAACCGCCGCTGAATAAGGCCGCCCACTCACCATTATTAAGGCGAATGGTACTTGCCTGATTCATAGTAAAGCCCATATCGGAATCTTGTTTATCAGTGAATTCCCAAAGTACTTGATTCACTGCAAGCGATTGATTATTCAATTGTGATGGATTGGTGACATCAATAGCAAAAATGCCCTGCCCACCAGCACCTAATCCAGACAATAAAATTGAGTGCCAATTACTATCAAAATAAGCATCAGTGACTGTCGGCGAACCATCAACATAAAAGTGATGAGAATAATCGGGATCAATAAGATCGGTTAGGTTGGAATAAATAGCCGCAGGCACGTAAGCAAATTTTTCAATACCTGATTCCGCATCAAACCCATGTAGCATGCCATCATTTGAGCCTACATAAAGCATACCCGCTCGGTTTTTATTATTGTTCCTGAAGGTAGAATAGGGGAAGGCGTCTTCCGCTTCATCGTTAGCACCTCGGGTACCCCAATCATCTGGATAATTATTATTCGGCGCTGTGACTAAAATGGGACTAGAGTTGATTATGTCGCCCAGTAGAGAAGTACGAGCTCTATAGGATCCATTTCCTTTCCCTTGCTCCAGGGTTTGAACACCTCGTAGATAATTGAGAATATTGGCATCATTATCCAGCATACTTTTCTGAGCTGATGTTAAGTTTGCCCACAGGAATGGCTGTCCATTTGAGCCATCATATGTAGTAATGACGCGTTGAGATGGCAGTGGTATTTTAGTACCTGCATCCCATAAGACGTTTGATAGTTGGCCATCATCGTCAAAACCATAGGCAAGTAATTTCCCTGTCCAAGTGCCGCTATCAAAAATGGCTTGATAGACTTTACTGTCTGAGGTTATGGCTCCTGAGTTAACGGCTACCGAGGACGAGGAGGAGGTTCTTGAGGAGATATTATCTAATATGCCGGCTAATGAAGATGCAAATTCGTCAGGATCAGCGGCACTAAAGAATTGACCTCGACTATTCACCGCCGCATGCCATAAATCGTCGATTTTATTTGGATTGGATGCCGTTGGATCCGGCCATGATTTCGTACCATTGGTTAACGCGGGCAAATCAGCGTCTGGATCCAAGCTACCTGTAACCCCCAGGCCAACGGTAAATGTCACTACATGTTGCCAAAATGCCGGATCTTGTGCATTGGTTGGGACTTCATTATCAAGATCCGTTCTTAGATCGCGCTTCCAATAGTCCATTGCGACGTCAGCTAGGGTATTGCTATGGCTATCAGAATAGGGAGCAGAGGCTTGATACCTGAAGTCACCATTGTTTGGTCCCGAGATAGTTGAGCCATTATTATTGTCTGAGTTACCAACACTCGGACTGCCGCCATTCCAGTAACCATCAGTCGTCAATATGTGATAACTCTGGCGACAGGTAAGGTGTGATGAAGTGTCATTTGTCCCGGGGGTTTTACCCCATGGGCCCCTGTTATCGCTCCGCTCAAAATAATCACCAATACTGTTTGCCGCAGACCGAAGAGGTGTACCGTTGTTATTGATTACACGGCCATACAACCTATCAAAAAAATCTTCTTTGTTTGATCCAGAAAATTTTCTAACACCAGAAATTAAAGCCCGGCTACTACCTATTCCATCTACTGTCCTACTCCCCTGATTAATAGCTGCAAACCCCACTCGCATATTGGTGCTTTGATTGGCAAAAGCACGACCGACACCAGCGCGAGCCGTTAAAATTCGTGAACGATAGTATTGAAACCAATTCGCAAAATTTTGAATTTCTTCGTTTCTAGTACGGGTTTTAGTCACACCATCGGTGGAATCAAAGTAAGAATAATTTCTGGAGGAAGTTGTCGATGAGGTGATTTCCACTTTTGTATAGTTGCTTCTATCGGTTCTTGAGCCGCTTCCATCATATATAAAATAGGTAATTGGCCAAAATGCATAATTACCATTACAGGGCGCGCCAAAAGCACTATTTAAGCTGGAAGGGTGTTCATACCAACAGGCATATTGTGTCTGTTTACTGGTGAGAGCCATTCCACCTCTAGAAGTGTCATCTGGGTTATATAAAGCATAGGCAGGATTGGCATTCCCCATACTACTGCCATCCGCCCTACTCCATGGGACATAGGTGATGTCTGGATTGTAATACACCGAGTTATTGGCAGATGAGCGGCTAAAGAAGTTATGCACATTATCATCTTCAAAATTAGGGACTTGATTATTGTAATTTGAGCCACCATAGATGTTACTGGGCATGGGTAGCAGATAATTTGCATAATGAAGATTCTCATCAGGCATGATTTCCCACTGCATCGAGCCGGAGTCGTCCAAGGTAAATATGATGTTGGGTTCTACCGCACCGCCTAGATAGAGCGGGACATTACTGATATTGAGCGTAGCCGCATGCAAACTAAGAGAGTGAATAGAGGCGACGATGAGCATCGTGAAAAGACTGTATTTATTCATGATAACTCTCCTAGAGTTGAACTGTACTTTGCAATATCACAATGGCTTGGGTGGAACCACCAACACCGCGGGCGGTGACTCGGTAATATCTAGTTGATGGTGGAATTCCGGGTTGTATGCCCAAAGGGGTGATTTCTTCGATAATGTATCGAGGGTCTTCAATACTACCGACAGACCTAGGTGATGCAATGCCATTCGCCTGCCACCAGTTAGCATCTGCCTGCATCCACCAAGCACTGACACTGGCCGGATTCTGAGCCATGGTATTTTTCTTCCAAACATTATTCGCTCCATCAGGTAATGCTATTGGAGCGTTTGCCCATGAGAGGATTGTTTTTTCAGCATCCCGAAGAGCGACCTCAGCGGCTTTTTCTGCAAGCTCACGATCGATCAAATTGCTGGCCATTTTTTCTTGCATAACTCCTGTTCGCA
The DNA here is from genome assembly GCA_011052985.1 of Methylophaga thalassica. Classification (GTDB taxonomy): domain Bacteria; phylum Pseudomonadota; class Gammaproteobacteria; order Nitrosococcales; family Methylophagaceae; genus Methylophaga; species Methylophaga aminisulfidivorans_A. The sequence continues at coordinate 11,327 of DRHY01000218.1, read as the reverse complement.
TGGCAAAAATGCCGATCATTGTCATTAGCAGCAACATCACTAGGCTAACGATTAAGGCGGCACCACGTTGTTTCATTTTAAGATATTCCTCAATGATACGGTTTGTGTGAATGACCTTCTCAGGCGGCCATCGTTGGGAGTAATAACTTGGTCCTCTAAGTAGTAGCTGGCATTGCCAAGCGCGACATTAGTATTATTGTCAGGGTCCATATTAATCATCACTAGCCAAATTCTCACATTCACTACCTCTGACCAATCTGCTACAGCATTGGCTTTGACATAATTATCGACATTAAAGTCGCCATTGGTATCCACGCCGAAGGTTAACTGCATACTTTCAACGCCCTCGACAATGACGTCAGTGCTGCCTGAAGTCGTTTCTTCATATAGTGATGGAATGTTATTAACGTTATTACGAATATAAAAAGTAGATGACGATATAGTATTCACCCAGCCATCTGTAAACGTCTCAGCGAGATTACTTCTTATATTGCCCGGTGTACCTATGTCTTCTTTGTGTTCAAGTATTCCTGTCGTTCCTGGCGTCGCGTTGGTGACTTGAAATACTACGGTTTTATCACAGGTAGACACCATGACAATATTGGCGCATGTGTTATCTGTATTAGGGTCACAGTCTTCCAATGAGTTATCAGCAGGAATAATAATAGGTGCATCCTGTATGGCGCCATTATCATTTGGATGATCGATTATATGTATGAAGGTGTTGTTCACCGTTCTCACACTAAGCACATCATTACCCCCTACGGCATTATTTACACCTGCGGGTAGAGCTGGTATCCAGTTATTTTGATTGGTCGCTTCATAGCCTAAAATTGGATTGTTGAGGTTGTATGCCCCCACTTGATTTTTCAGGAGATTCTCAAACTTATCTCGCTTGTTACCACTGCAGCCACGATAACCAGATTTGCTAATTACCGTGGATATACGATGTAATGCATAACGACCATCTTCTTGCATGCGTGCTTTCATATCTTGTATACGATAAGTCTGTCGGGTGCTGGTAAACAACTCTATAACACCACCGATCAACACTAAACCTATTACCAAAGCGACCATTAATTCGACTAAAGAGAAACCATTATTCTTTTTCATAATGCACCCTCGATGACCATTGATGAGGTGCTGTAGTCATTGTAATCAACATTCGCATCACCAAGCTGGATATCTGACCACTGGACAGTGATGGTGCACATAAACTCTTGATTGATCACAAAAGCGGGGCAATTGATGGATCCATTACCTGCGGGTAGTTGGGCATTTAGTTCATTTCGCCATTGGATAATGTCAGTGATATGCAAAGTACCATTGCCACCCGGTGTGGCGGTGTTCATGGTGATATCGTAGTTTTGATTAAAAGCTGCCTGGCTGTTGGAGCGCATGCGTTCGAGTATATCGCTTGCTAAGATGCTGGCTTGTGTTTTGAGATCCGCGGATTGATTGCTTTTAAGTGTGGTCACCTGAAGGTGGGCCATGCCGAGTAGACCAATGGCAAGCACAAATACCGCCACCATCACTTCTAAAAGTGTAAATCCGGTTTGTTTATGATGATTCATGGACAGGCATTCCCGATTTCTACTCTTGAGCTGCCTCGACTGTTCAGCGTCACTAGTCTTGCTATGCTGCCTGTAATGCAAAAAGTAACCGTATCATTCACAAGTGCATTATTCACAGAGGCCATCTCGCCCGATGGGAAAAAGCGAATACCATTGTTCAACGTGCCACCCGTGCCAATGGTTACTCCGTTGGTCAAAGCGGCTTGTTGAACAAGAAAACAGCTCTGATTTTGAGCACAAGTATTGCCAGCAGCTTGATTTCTTAACTCGCTACGATTCCAATCAGTAAATACATCCCAACCACTACTCCAATTATTAGCGTCAACCGGGAGAAGTGTCACCTGCACTCCTCGACGGATGGATTCGCTTCTGGCTAATTGAAGGGTTCCCATAAAATCATTGGCCGTTGTAATAAGACGGTGATCACGAATCATTTGACTAAAACTTGGGGCCGCAATAGAAATTACTACAGCGACAACCGCTAAGGTCACCATTAACTCAACTAATGTAAATCCTTGATTAGAACTGTCTTTTTTCATCTAAATACCACCTACTTCTGTCTAATTGTTTTAGCCTGTGGCGCTTCTGTAGTCAAGTAAGGAAAACAAGGCTTTGTGCGTTCAGTCTCATAATGAGCAAATTCCTCTTCATACGTGCTTACTTAGTGATAAAGAAGTTTATCAATGTGAGCGGCAACAGATGGGAAATCTTTGCCGCTATGCCTTGCCTACTCTGCGGTTTTTTTTCAATCTTCTACAGTCACTCAACGGGTTATGTGTTTTGGCATGCTTAATGCTCTTATCTACCTAAACACACAATGAGGGGCCGATAATGGCAATTAATTTCGATACTGCGCTGGGGATTAATGCTGATGCACTTAAAGTGCGAACACAGCGTGCTGAGCTTTTAGCGACTAACCTTGCCAATGCTGATACACCCAATTTCAAAGCACAAGACATTGATTTTAGGTCTGCTTTGAACTCAGCGATGACAGGAGGTGGTGCTGAAGGATTAAAAACCACCAATGCTCATCACTTTACCACTAACGCGGAATCAAACGGCTTAATGGCTCCACTTCAATACCGTGTTTCTACACAAGATTCGCTTGATGGCAATACTGTCGATGAGGAAGTTGAGCAAGCACAGTTTATGCAAAATGCTGTCCAGTACCAAGCAAGTTTACAATTCTTGGGCGGTAAGTTTAGCTCAATCACCAAAGCACTTAGAGGGGAGTAGTCGTCATGTCACTATTTAGCATTTTTGATATTGCCGGTAGCGGCATGAGTGCTCAATCACTTCGTCTGAACACGACGGCAAGTAACCTTGCCAATGTCGATAGCGTGAGTAGCAGTGTTGACCAGACTTACCGTTCTAGACAGCCTGTATTTGCTACCGTTCTTGATGAGGCCCAAGACGGAATGAAACAAGGTTCAGTTCAGGTGCGTGGTGTTGTAGAGAGCCAAGCACCCGTAAGGGAAGAGTACAACCCTAGCCATCCTTTGGCGAATGAAGATGGCTATGTTTTCCACTCAAATGTCGACCCGATTACAGAAATGGCCAACATGATGTCTGCTTCACGTTCTTACCAAAACAATATCGAGATAGCCAATACCTCGAAACAATTGTTATTGAAAACATTACAGTTAGGACAATAGGGAAGGGCTAAGCGATGGCTGCTATAACAAACTCAAGCACAGACTACAGTTTTTTGAATAAAACTAAGGCCGAAGACAAAGCAAAAAATGATGTGGGTCAGCTTGGTCTGGATGATTTCATGTCTTTAATGACCACACAGCTGCAGAATCAAGATCCCCTTAAGCCGATGGATAACAATCAAATGCTGGCTCAGATTGCCTCATTTGCTCAGGTGACTGGGATTGCTGACTTACAATCATCCTTTTCAAATTTTGCCAGTTCAATGCAGTCAAACCAAGCATTGCAAGGCTCTTCGCTGGTGGGTAAAACCGTATTATTTCCTTCTTCTGTTGGCTATATGACAGCGGCGGATGGTATGAAGGGCCAAGTTAACGTAGCGGAAAAAGTGACTGACATGAAAGTGACTGTTTACGACGAGGCAGGTAAAAAAGTCAGAACAATAGAGATGGGCACAGCATCCGGTTTCACACCATTTACATGGGATGGGCTCGATGAGAATGGCGAAGCCCTTCCTGAAGGTGCCTATCAATTTAAGGCATCAGGTACCGTTGATGGAACGAATACTGCATTCGCAACAGGTATAGAGGCACGTGTATCAAGTGTATCGATAAGTTCAGACGATGGGCTTTATTTGAATATAGAAGGCATTGGTTCAGTTGCTTTCAAAGAAGTAGTTGAAATTACCTAGGAGAAATAATTATGTCATTTAGTACAGCACTCAGTGGATTGAATGCGGCTAATGCCGATCTAAACGTCAAATCGAATAATATTGCGAATGTGAACACAACCGGTTTTAAAATGTCACGAGCAGAGTTTGGTGATGTATTTGCCGTATCGGCCTTTGGCTCATCCAGCAGAACGGCTATTGGTAGCGGCACAGTATTACAAAACGTCGCTCAGCAGTTTAATCAAGGCAATCTTGAGTTTACTGAAAACTCACTAGATTTAGCCATCAGCGGCGAAGGCTTTTTCGCGCTTGCACCTACATTAGATAGTGGTGAAGTTATTTATTCGCGTGCTGGTGAGTTTGGTGTAGATAACAATGGTTACATTGTGTCTAACGAAGGATGGTATCTAAGAACTTTTCCAGTGGATGCCCAAGGTAACATTTCAGCAACAAGTATGAACGCGACCTCGCCAATTCAATTGCCGGCTTCTGTGGGTGCGCCTGAAGCGACAACAGAGCTGACTATTGCGACGAATCTTCCTTCGACATCTCCGGGTATTATTGACTCGGGTACCGGTAATATTCTTGCTATCGATCCGACAGATGATGAAACCTACAGTTTCACTACATCTGCCACTATTTACGACTCGCTAGGTAATGAACATATTGTCACCACCTATTACCAGCATATTGATGAATCTGCACTAGATGGCGGTGGTGTAGCCGTCGGCGATAATCAATGGCAAATGGCTGTCTACGTAGATGGTGGTGATGTCAAAGGCGGTACCGCTGGTGTGCCTTATGCGCTAGAAACCGATGCGCGTGTCAGTTTTAATGCCAATGGTCTATTAAATTCTGTGGATGCTGATCCAAGTACGGCTGCGATAGAAGATGTCAATCTCGCCTTTACGGATGGCGCGGCCACTGAATGGCTGAGTGGTGCTGAAACGCAAGCGATCGCGCTGTCATTGAGGGGGTCAACTCAGAACTCAGGCGCATTTAACGTCGGGGCATTGACGGTAAATGGTTTCCCTACCGGTCGTTTGACTGGGGTTCAAGTCAGTGAAGAAGGTCTGATTAGAGCGCAGTACAGTAACGGACAAGCAATTCCAATTGGCAAAATTGCAATGGGTAACTTTTCAAACACACAAGCCTTAAACAAAATTGGCAGTACCGCGTGGAAAGAAACGACCGACTCAGGTCCTGTTATTGCCGGTGAGGCATCAACAGGTAGTTTTGGTCAAATTCAAGCGGGCGCACTTGAAACATCGAACGTCGACTTAACGGCTGAGCTAGTGGGTTTGATTACTGCCCAACGTAATTTCCAGGCTAATTCGAAAGCCATTGAGACTAACAATACCATTACTCAGACTATTATCCAGTTAGGGTAATAAGCTGATAACACTGTTAATTTGTTCACATAGAGGTTGCCATTATGGATCGTAGTTTATTCATTGCCATGAACGGGGCTCAGCAAACCATGCTGGCACAGGCAGCTAATGCGAATAATCTCGCTAATGTCAACACGACAGGGTTTAGAGCAGACTTTGAGCAATTCAGAAGTATGCCTGTATTTGGTGAAGGTTTACCCAGCCGCGTTTACTCAATGACCGAGCGGCCGCAGACGGACTATCAAATGGGCTCTGTCCAGTCAACCGGTAGAGACCTCGATATTTCGGTTCAGGGTGATGGTTTTATTGCTGTTCAAGGTAAAGATGGTCGTGAGGGTTATACCCGAGCGGGTGATTTACATATCACAGCAGAGGGGCAACTTGTTACCGGCACAGGTTTGGCGGTTATGGGAGAAGGTGGTCCTATTGCTATTCCACCTTCAGAGTCGATTGAAATTGGTTCAGACGGCACAATTTCGATCCGACCCATCGGTGAGGCGGCAAATGCTGTTGCCGTGTTAGACAGAATCAAGCTAGTTAAACCAGATTTAGCCAATTTATTTAAAGACAGTGATGGATTGATGCGAATGCAAGATGGTTCTGAAGCGCCACTGGATGCAACGGTTAAAGTCGCTTCAGGCACGCTGGAAAGCAGCAATGTTAATGCTGTAGGTGCCTTAGTCAACATGATTGAATTGCAGCGTCAATATGAAATGCAAATAAAAATGATGGATACCACTAAACAAAATGCTGATGCTTCGGCACGTTTAATGCAGATGGAGTAGTAAGTGATGACAAAGCCATCGCATGAAACATTAGGAGAACAGGTATGAACCAAGCCTTATGGATTGCTAAAACAGGTCTTGATGCACAACAAACGCGAATGTCAGTGATTTCTAATAATCTGGCTAACGTCAACACAACGGGATTTAAGCAAGATCGTGCTGTGTTTGAAGACTTGTTATACCAAACAATCAGACAACCCGGTGCTCAGTCATCTACGAGTACTCAGTTACCTTCAGGCTTAATGATTGGTACCGGTGTTAGAACGGTAGCCACTGAAAAACTTCACACTCAAGGCAATATCGTGCAGACACAAAATGCCCTAGATATTGCCATCAATGGCCGAGGTTTTTTCCAGATACTGCAACCAGACGGTACGCTAGCGTATACGCGCGATGGTACTTTCCAATTGAATTCTGATGGTCAGGTTGTTATGTCCAATGGGTACTCTCTTGAGCCAGCCATGACAGTTCCACCTGATGCACAAAGTATTACTGTTGGCTCCGATGGCACCGTAAGTGTTACCCAGCCCGGAGCTGCCGCACCCACAATCATCGGTAATATCGAGCTAGCTGATTTTGTAAACCCAACGGGGCTTCAACCGATGGGTGAAAATTTATTCCAAGAAACGGGTGCTAGTGGCACGCCTATCACGGGCACGCCCGGTCTTGATGGTATTGGTTCTGTGATCGGTGGTTCACTTGAAACCTCCAATGTTAATGTGGTGACTGAACTGATAAATATGATCGAAACACAGCGTGCTTACGAAATGAATTCAAAAGCGATATCTACCTCTGATCAAATGCTGCAATACGCCAGCCAAAATCTATAAGCATCTCCTTAGGTTGCTGTCGTTGACAGCAACCTATCTGTTTACACTAATTTAACACCTCAATATCTCCTGCTTCAGTTGAAATATATGGCACGAAGCATGCATCAACATTGTTATAACGATGTTGTTGTTGTGGAGTGTCAATATGAAATCGACGACCTTACTTTTACTTATGTTGACGTTTACCCTATTGGTGGGATGTAAAACCAATGAGGTAAAACGTGACCCTGCCTACGCAGCAGTGCGGCCTATGCCTATTGAAACGCCAGAAAACCAGGATGGGGCCATTTTCAATGTGCGAAATAATATTGCTCTCTTTGAAGATTATCGCGCTCGTCGGGTTGGCGATATTTTGACAGTGAAACTTGAAGAGCAAACAGATGCTGAAAAAGAGACCGAAACTAAGATAAGCAAGTCGAACAGCAACGGAATTGATAATCCAACGCTATTCGGTACAACACCACAATTCAACTTGCCAAAACAATTACCTTTGGCAAACACCACTGACAATAACCTTGCCTTTGGGCTGAGGTCTAACAGTGATTTCAGCGGCCAAGGGGATAGTGATCAAAATAACAAATTAAGTGGCAATATCAGTGTGTCGGTGGTCGAAGTATTAGCGAATGGCAATATGGTCGTTCGCGGTGAACGTGTCATCACCATCAATCAAGGCAATGAATACATTAGACTTTCTGGCATGGTCAGCCCGCGTGATATAGAAGCAGATAATACCATTTCGTCGGTCAGAATTGCTGATGCACAAATCTCCTATGTGGGGGATGGTCCGACCAATGATGCAAATGTAATGGGGTGGCTAAGCCGCTTCTTTATCAGCGCTCTAATGCCGTTTTAAAAGGTGATGAAGATGAGAATTAAAATCCTTTTGTGTGTGAGCTTATTAATTAGCTCCTTTGCTGTAGAGGCTGAGCGTGTCAAAGATTTAGCATCTATTGCTGGTGTGCGAAACAACCAACTTATTGGTTATGGTTTGGTCGTTGGTCTTAACGGAACGGGTGATAAAACAAAATTTACCGGGCAAAGCCTTAGAAATATGCTGGTGGAAATGGGGATTAATATCCCACCTGGAACGGATCCTAAAAGTAAGAATGTCGCTGCGGTTTCTATTCATGCCGACTTACCCCCCTTTGTGAAACCAGGGCAAACCATTGACGTGACTGTTTCTTCTTTGGGGGATTCAAAAAGTCTTCGCGGTGGTAGTTTATTAATGACGCCACTGAAGGGTGCTGATGGACAAATTTATGCGATGGCCCAAGGAAATTTGATCGTAGGTGGCTTTGGTGCTGATGCAGCGGATGGTTCTCGTCTCACGGTGAATATCCCTAGTGCTGGACGCGTGCCTAATGGAGCGACAGTAGAGCGTGCGGTTAAAAATGCGTTCAATGTGGGTGATTACATCATTTTGAATCTTCATAATCCTGATTTCACCACAGCAAGTCGTCTGAGTGATGCCATTAACCATACTTTAGGTAAAAGCACGGCTTTTTCGATGGATGCCTCATCCATCAAAGTCAATGCACCTCGCGACCCTAACCAGCGTGTACCTTTTTTATCTTTAATTGAAAATTTAGAACTAAATCCTGGCGAAGCACCGGCTCGCGTTATCGTCAACTCACGCAGTGGCACAATTGTTATAGGGCAGCATGTTCGTGTCAGTCCTGCTGCTGTGACCCACGGTAATTTATCTGTGACCATTTCAGCTAACCCTGAAGTCAGCCAGCCCGATGCATTTTCTCAGGGACAGACAGTTGTCACGCCTAATTATGATATCGAAGTCACGGCTGAAGACAGTCGAATGTTTGTATTTGATCCTGGTGTGTCATTGGATGATATCGTCAGAGCCGTTAATCAAGTGGGTGCCGCGCCCGGTGATTTAGTCGCTATTTTAGAAGCACTTAAACAAGCCGGTGCTTTAAAGGCTGAATTGGTTGTTATTTAGATGACAGCTAACTCTAACATCTCACAATCAGCCGTAGACTTTCATGGCCTAAATCAATTGCGTGAGCAGGCCATAAAAAATACCGATAAGAATCAGACACTGAAACAAGTGGCAGGTCAATTTGAATCCTTGTTTGTCACCATGATGCTTAAATCAATGCGTCAGGCTAGTTTAGGTGATGGGATTTTTGATTCGTCGCAAAGCAAAATGTATCAAGATATGGCCGATCAACAGTTAGCATCTGATTTATCGATGAATGGTGGCTTGGGATTACAAGATGTCATCATCAGACAGCTCGGCGGTGAAGAATCTGCGCTTTCGGCTTCTGCAGTAAAAGCGAACCAAGCGTATAGCATCGATACTGTCACTATTAGACCTGCATTAGTGGCGAAAATGAATCAGCGGATGATGGAGAAAATTCGAGAAATTCATGCTGAAACAAATCTGAATACTACGGAATACGACCACTCCAAAGCACATGCTAAACGGTTTAACTCACCTAGCGAGTTTGTTGACGCGCTCTGGCCACAAGCACAAAAAGCGGCTGAGAAATTGGGTGTTAGCCCCGAGCTATTACTGTCGCAAGCGGCGTTAGAAACCGGCTGGGGCAAGCATGTCATCAGCAATAAAGCAGGTGAGTCGAGCTTTAATTTGTTCAACATTAAAGCCAACCCCAGTTGGAATGGCGACTTTGTTGCAAAAAACTCCCTCGAATATCGAGACGGTATTCCTGTTAATGAGACCAGTCATTTCAGAGCCTATGACAGTTACCAAGAAAGTTTTGATGACTATGTCAACTTTATTGAAACTCAGCCTCGCTATCAAAAAGCATTGCAGTATACGTCTGACCCTGAGGCCTTTATTGAACAGCTGCACAAAGCTGGTTATGCCACTGACCCTAATTATGCCAATATAGTGAAACAAATCATGAATGGTGATTTCTTGGCACGAATTTCGCTGGAAACAGACTATGCAGATAATCGCTAATCTACTAAGGAAATTGTCATGGGCCTGTTAGGAATTGGAACATCAGCATTGCTGACAGCGCAAGGTGGCTTATCAACAACAAGCCAAAATATCAGTAATGTTAATACTGAAGGCTTTACGCGTCAGCGTATTAATCAAGCCACTAACCTACCTGATTACAGGGGCGATCAGTACTTTGGCACCGGTGTTAATGTTTCATCGATTGAACGCATTTACGATACATTTTTAGCCAGCCAAGTTAGAAATTACACCTCACAAGAAGCTGCTCAGAGTAGTTATCTTGGCTACTCTCAACAAGTTGATGATCTACTTGGTTCGGAAAGCTTGGGATTGAGTGGTGGTATAAACGAATTTTTTAATGCGGTTAATGATTTATCTAATGATCCTACTTCTGTAGCAGCCCGACAATTAATGCTGACCCAAGGGGATCTATTAGCCAACCGTTTCAATACACTCGATGCGCAACTGACGAATCTGGATCAGCAGGTGGACTACGATCTCACCGTGGCCGTAGATGAGGTGAATAATTTAGCTCAAGGTATCGCCGATCTTAACCAAGCCGTTATTGAAGCGAGAGGATCGGGTAGTTCACCAAATGATTTATTAGACCAACGTGATCAATTACTGCGAGAGTTATCTGGCTTAGTATCCGTCACAAGTGTTGAGCAGTCCAATGGTTCAGTCACTGTTTTGGTGGGTAATGGTCAAGCACTTGTGGCCGGGAATACCAGTCTGCGACTATCCACTATTACCGATTCATCCACTACGCCACCAAGACTGGCTATTGGTTACGGTAATAACCAAGTCAATATCAGCGGACAACTATCCGGTGGCAGTATTGGTGGCGCATTAGAGTTTCGTGAAACGGTTGTTGATGATGTAAGAACTCAGTTAAATGTACTAGCTCAGTCAGTAGTTGAAGGTTTTAATGCTGTTCATAACAATACGACTAATTTGACAAATGGCGGTCAAGGCTCAGTAGATTTTAATGGTAATGATGGCGGTGATTTTTTTGACCCGGCAAATATTACCGCCGCGACGATCTCATTAGCTATTACTGATCCACTAGAAATTGCCGCTTCGTCTAAGTTTGATGCCGCAACGGGTTTAATCAATATTTCAGGCACGGGTAATAATGAAAATGCCTTGGCGTTAGCGCAATTAGAAACGGATAAAACCCTGGTCAATGTGGGGGGCGGTGTGACACGTTCATTATCTGACCAATACGCCGTTCTTGTTTCAGATGTGGCAACACGGACTAAGCAAGCCGATGCCAGCCAAGAAACCCAACTTGCCCTATTGCAGCAGACTCGTCAGCGGTTTGATGCTGTGGGCGGTGTCAATCTAGATGAAGAAGCCGCTCAGCTGATCAAATATCAGCAGGCTTATCAGGCTGCATCACAGATTATCATCGTATCAAACACGATATTTGACACACTGATTGCAGCTGTCTAGGAGATTAATATGCGTATTTCCACAT
>DRHY01000217.1 GCA_011052985.1 Methylophaga thalassica | reverse complement strand
CCCTCTTTGTCATCCATGGATAAGATAGAAACATGATAGCCAGCCAAAATTAGACGCCAAGCTGTAAGGCGTCCAATTAGGCCACTACCAATGATGAGATAATGGCTCATCAAACTTGGTGATAAATTTTGCTGCCACCGTCCTTAAACTCTTGAGATTTCTCTGCGAACGCGGCTTTCACATCATGAGAAATTTTCATTGAGCAAAACTTAGGACCACACATAGAGCAAAAGTGAGCTACTTTCGCTTTCGGCTGTGGCAGAGTTTCATCATGAAATTCACGGGCTGTATCAGGATCCAGACCGAGATTAAATTGATCTTCCCAACGGAATTCAAACCGTGCTTTTGAAATGGCATCATCACGAATTTCTGCACCAGGATGGCCCTTAGCTAAGTCAGCCGCATGTGCTGCTATTTTGTAGGTAATGATCCCAGTTTTGACATCATCCTTATTCGGCAAGCCCAAATGCTCTTTTGGTGTTACATAACAGAGCATGGCGGTGCCGAACCAGCCAATCATCGCTGCACCGATACCTGAAGTGATATGGTCATAACCAGGTGCAATATCTGTCACTAACGGACCTAATGTGTAAAACGGCGCTTCATGACAAACCTCTAGTTGTAAATCCATGTTTTCTTTAATCTTGTGCATTGGCACATGACCAGGACCTTCGATCATGACTTGGACATCATGTTTCCAGGCAATTTGTGTCAGCTCACCTAAGGTTCGTAACTCAGCAAACTGAGCCTCGTCATTCGCATCAGCCTGTGAGCCAGGACGTAAGCCATCACCTAAAGAAAATGAAATATCATAGGCTTTCATGATTTCACAAATATCTTCAAAGTGCGTGTAAATGAAGCTTTCTTCATGATGAGCCAAACACCAGGCCGCCATAATTGAACCACCTCGCGAAACGATGCCAGTGGTGCGATTAACGGTAAGAGGAATATGTGACAAACGCACACCGGCATGGATAGTAAAGTAGTCCACGCCCTGCTCCGCTTGTTCGATTAAGGTGTCACGAAATACTTCCCAGTTTAAATCTTCAGCAATACCGTTCACTTTTTCCAGTGCTTGGTATAAAGGCACAGTACCAATCGGAACTGGCGAATTACGGATGATCCACTCGCGAGTTTGATGGATATGTTTACCTGTAGACAGATCCATCACTGTGTCACCACCCCAGCGTGTACTCCAGACCATTTTTTCTACTTCTTCTTCGATAGAAGACGTTGTCGCAGAGTTGCCAATATTGGCATTAATTTTCACAAGGAACTGTCGACCGATGATCATCGGTTCGGCTTCAGGGTGATTGATATTGGCAGGGATTATGGCACGGCCTTCTGCCACTTCATTACGCACAAATTCTGCCGTGATGGTATGTCTCTCACCAGCGGGTAATTTGCCTTCTTGAGCTAACGCTTCACGCCCCATGCTCTCACGAATAGCAATATATTCCATTTCCGGCGTGATAATGCCCTGACGTGCATAATGCATTTGACTGACATTCATGCCTGGCTTTGCACGTTTAGGAAAACGGCGATGAGAAAACAAAGGAATATCAAACTCTTGTGCATCTTGTTCACGAGTGAAGTTTGAGCTGAAAGCATCAAGTTGCTCAGTATCGCCTCGACCCTCAATCCACCCCTGACGTATCAATGGCAAACCCGCTTCAATATCAATCGAAGCGGTTGGGTCGGTGTAAAGACCTGATGTATCGTAAACAAGCACAGCATCATTAGGCGAGCCAGGTAATTCAGGGTTAGCGTTGGGGGTATCTGTCAGGGCAATGCTACGAAATGGCACTTTGATATCAGGTCGACTGCCTGTGATGTAGATTTTCTCGGAACCAGGAAGTGGCTGAGTTGAGATACCAGTACGGTTGCTGAGGTTGATTACTTTTGTGCTTGGCGTTGTCATAAAATTCCCCTGATAAGTCAATAAAACCGGGGGGAGATGAAATGTTGCGCCAAAGAGAACAAGGGGTAGATGCCGTGTTACTGGCGGATTGCAGCCGCTAACAGGTATCCTGCTTGTTTCCTACGGAGGTTCTAGCCTCTTCAGGTTCAACGGGTTTCATCTCAGCCAAGCTAATGGCACCCCGACAAGTGAGGGCATCCTAAAACGAAAGTCATTTTTTATACAAGTGTTATCTGTCACACTAGGCGCTAAATTACTCGATGATACACAGACAGCACTTAACTTATGGCCGATAAACAAAACGATTTGGACGACGATGAATTTGATTTATTTCGCAAAGAAATGCGCGATACGATTCGCTTGCGCCATAATCGTTTAGTCCATGACAAACCAAAGCCAGTAGCCAAAGCGGTGCGTCGACACATCGTAGAAGATGCGCTTGAATCAGAAGCATTTTCTGATATGTTTGCACCTGACCTAGTCGGTAATGAGGAGTATCTGGAGTACCGTGGACCAGGTATTCAGCATCGTCTCTTTACCAAGCTCAAACATGGCAAAGTTCACCTAGAAGCGGAACTAGATTTACACGGAATGACCATTGCCAAAGCAGAGCCCGCTCTGTCGCAATTTCTTGAGCTTTGTCATCAGCAAAACATTCGTTGTGCTCGAATCATTCATGGGAAAGGCTGGGGGTCACGTGATAATAAACCCGTTCTGAAAAGTAAGTTAAATCACTGGTTGAGGCAAAGTGGACTAGTACTAGCATTTTGCAGTGCAACCATTGACGATGGGGGTACAGGAGCTTTGTACGTCTTGATCAGGAAACAATTTCAGCCGTAATTTAACATAATTATTGCAGATGAATAATCGTACCGTTGATTAGCTAATCTGGTCTAATTTTCACCACAAAACACGGTTGTTTTTGTTGCGTTAACTCATTGCATAACTTCTTTGCAGCAAGTTGAGACTGAAACTCACCCAACTGTAAACGATAAAAGTCAGGTTTGTTTGCCATAGCATCCGGTTCGCTAAGGATTAATGCTAAGTCTGTTAGCAATGGTGCAAATTTGGTTTCAATCTTTTGCTGTGCTTTTTTAGCTTGCACTGCTGTTTTGAATGCTCCCATTTGCACGCGAAAGATAAGATGATTCGGATTCTTAATAAATTCTGATGAAGAGACGTCGATTGACTCTCCAACTGAGGTAGCGGAAGGTTTTGGAATAAACGGTACATCGTTTTTGATGCTTAGAGGTTTATTTTCATCGTGACGTTCAACCACACTCTCAACCTTAAGTGCCAATGATTGTTGTATCTGCTTACTAGTCAGTTTTTCCTGTAGCATTTTTTGGTTCACTACAGCCTTCGGCTCTTGCTGTTCACTGGCTAAACTGAACCATCTATAGGCCATCAGTTTATCTTGCTTAACGCCTTCCCCGGCTAATAACATTTCGCCGACTTTATTTTGAGCCTGAGGGTCACCTTGATTCGCTGCGTTTAAGAAATGCCGATATGCTTTATATTGTTGTTTATAAATAGCTTTTTTTGATTGTTGTTGTTGTTTAAAATGTTGAGTCAGATTATCGGCTAACTCAATATCTGCCGTCGATAATTTTGGTCGAATCGCATTTATATCTGTCACTGCTTGGGAGAATCCTGCTTGGCTGGAAAGGGTTAACCATGAATATGCTGCCGCACTATCTTGCTCAACCCCTTTGCCATTAAATAACATAATTCCCAACATCCACTGTGCTTCAGCATTGTTGCTACTAGCAGCCTTGTACCAGTGCTTGTATGCGGTTTGGTAATCTTGCTTTTTATACGCAGCTTTTCCTTGCTCGACATCGTCAGCTACTGCAACGCCTGCAGTAAAAATGGATAGACAAGCCATCATGCACAAGGCATAAATCTGAAATAGTGAAAGAAAATGTCCTATCATGATGCGCTCTATAAAGATCCATAAATACACGTTGCTTTAGTCATGCTTGTCTTTCGCCATAGTATCAGCAATGGCTGTGGAATAAGAGCGAATACAAAATTGTCGTCTCAAGATATTAAAACCAGTAGATATTTTATTAATCAATCATTTACTAAAAACATTCGAGTAAATATTTTTTATAAAATATTACATTTTTTGACACACATGCCGATAAACTTTGCGCACAACATAAATTACGATTCAACGAAGGATGTAAGCCATGTTTGGTAAAGTGAAACAACTAACAGCAGAAAATACAGCCCTCAAGCAAGAGCTCTCCGTCATGCAAGAACGCTTCAATGCCATGCAGACCTCTTTAGCTATCATTGAATTTAGCACTGAGGGCAATATAATCGACGTGAACCGCAAATTCGCTGATATAACTGGCTTCAGTGAAAATGAACTCATTGGAAAAAATCACAAGTCACTTTGCCCCGCCACATACGCTTCATCAGAAAAATATACTCGCTTCTGGGAAGACTTGAACAAAGGTAATGCTTTTTCTGGTCAAGTACATCGCATAAACAAGAGCGGTGGAGATATTTGGCTAGAAGCCAATTACTTTCCCGTTGTTGATTCGTCCGGAAATGTCACAAAAGTACTCAAAGTGGCTAATGATGTCACAAAACGTGTTCAACAAGCTCACATGAACAACAGTTTATTAACTGCCATTAATCGCTCAATGGCCATTATTCAATTCGATCTGGATGGGAAAGTCACGTTCGCAAATACTAATT
>DRHY01000216.1 GCA_011052985.1 Methylophaga thalassica | reverse complement strand
CGGATAACGCGTCAAGATTAATGACGATGCCATAAATATCGAACTGTTCTGGCGTTACCAATTCGAATTGTGTGTCTCCGGGTCTCACCATCAGTTGCTGATGATTAACTTGCTGACCATTTATTCTGCATGACTGTCCATTAGCAGCAAACCCTAACCAAACAGAGTTTGACCATACATTACATTGCTGACGAACAGACTGACTGGTGTGCTCCCGAAATACATGAAGGTGTTGTGATGATAGCTCTTCGATTTTTCCATGAAATGGCCCATGGCTAACTTGATCGTATTGTTGCTGCCAATCTCTTAAATTATCAGCATGTTCATCCGCATCAGTAGCCTCTAAAACGCACACATCCGGTGCGTCAGTGCTGCATTTCTGTGCAACTGTATTATTTTTATTAATTGAGGCGTACATTGAATCCGACATAATTTGTACTATAACCAATTAAACATATGAATAAGAAGATAAAAACAACTTTAGCCAAAATTTGATATCAAAACGGCACAACTCTAGCTGCAATCAGTAGTTACTTGTTCTGATGACGATAATACGTCAGCAAAAAATTGCATTAGGAATACTAAACCATGTCTAAAAAATATCACTTTGTACTAGGCACAAAAACGTATGAATTTCGTGATCTCGCGGATCTTATGGCAAAAGCCACGCCATCCCGTTCAGGAGACCGGCTTGCTGAAGTGATTGCCGAGTCTGCTGAACAACGCGCTGTAGCTCAAATGCTACTTGCTGAAGTCCCATTAAAAACATTCTTAAACGAAGCTCTTGTCCCCTACGAAAAAGATGAAATTACCCGTTTGATACTCGACGACCATGATCAGGAAGCATTTGCGTCAATATCTCATCTCACCGTAGGGGATTTTCGTAATTGGCTATTATCAGATGTTGCGACTTCAGACAAATTAACGGAGATTAGGCAAGGCATTACCCCTGAAATGGCTGCTGCGGTAAGTAAAATCATGCGTAATCAAGATTTGATTTTGGTGGCAAAAAAATGCCGTGTTGAGACCGCCTTTCGTAATACGATAGGTTTACCAAACCGCCTATCAACACGATTACAACCCAATCATCCTACTGATGATGTCAATGGTATCGCAGCCAGTATCTTAGATGGCTTGTTATACGGCAGTGGTGATGCTGTTATCGGTATTAATCCAGCAACAGATAATGTGGCTCAGGCAACCCACCTAATGAAGCTGATGGATGATGTCATATCGCAATATGAAATTCCAACACAGTCCTGTGTACTAACCCATGTCACCAATACTATGGAATGTATTGAACAAGGGGCTCCCGTGGATTTAGTGTTCCAATCCATTGGTGGTACGGAAGCGACAAACAGTAGTTTTGGATTTAACTTGGCCACATTGGCAGAAGCAGAACAGGCGGCCCAATCACTCAAACGCGGTACAGTCGGCAACAACGTCATGTATTTCGAAACGGGGCAAGGCAGCTCTTTATCAGCCAATGCACATCATGGCCTTGATCAGCAGACCTGTGAAGCACGTGCTTATGCTGTAGCGCGAAAGTTCAAGCCACTTCTTGTTAACACCGTAGTTGGCTTTATTGGTCCGGAATATTTATTCGATGGTAAAGAAATCACACGTGCCGGGCTCGAAGATCACTTCTGCGGTAAGTTATTGGGTCTCCCTATGGGCTGTGATGTTTGTTACACCAACCATGCTGAGGCCGATCAAAATGATATGGATAATCTTTTAACGTTATTAACCACAGCTGGTTGTACCTTTGTTATGGGCATTCCAGGTTCAGATGACATTATGCTCAACTATCAAACGACGTCGTTTCATGATGCTCTCTACGCACGACGAGTATTAGGCTTAGGCGCATCCCCAGAATTTGAAACGTGGCTGGAAAAAATGCAGATCATGAGTCATGCGGGCAGTGCCACACTCCATGCCAAATTACCGCCGGCTTTTGCCAATGCTCTTAATACCCTACCGTCTCCTGCTAGCGTCAACTAAAGGGATCATCAATGAATGATAAAACAGCAGATAACTCACCTGAAACAGCAGAAAAAGAAGGTCGTGTTATTGATAATCCATGGCGCCGTTTAAATGAATTTACAGCTGCACGCATAGGCCTTGGTCGAAGCGGTGTCAGTTTACCCACCTCAGAAATGTTGGCTTTTCAACTTGCTCATGCACAGGCGCGTGATGCGGTTCATACCATATTAGATTTTGATGAACTGTGTTCATCGCTCACTGAACGCACGGGACAAACCCCTTACCGCCTTCACAGTCGGGCTGAAGATAGGACGATGTATCTGCAAAGACCAGACTTGGGTCGACGACTGGATGAAACATCTAGAGAAACCTTGCAAAACTCATCCGTACAACAACACTTTGATTTGGCTATAGTCATTGCTGACGGTTTGTCTGCCACAGCCATTTTCCAAAATGTGTTGCCCTTTGTGGAAGCCCTAACAGCCGCCTTAGCAGATGACGAACAAGATTGGACATTAGCCCCTATCAGTTTAGTGGAACAAGGCCGAGTGGCTGTGGGCGATGAGGTTGGTCAATGTTTAAATGCCGATATTGTGCTGATGTTAATAGGCGAACGCCCAGGGTTAAGCTCTCCAGACAGTCTTGGACTCTATCTTACTTGGGCACCTGAAGTAGGTTTAACGGATGCTAGGCGTAACTGCATTTCTAATATTCGTCCGCAAGGCCTGATCTACTCCGCCGCCGTGCAAAGAACGTTATATTTGCTAAAAGAGTCACGTCAACTAAAAATTTCAGGAGTACAGCTAAAAGACCGTAGCCA
This sequence comes from Methylophaga thalassica, assembly GCA_011052985.1. GTDB lineage: Bacteria > Pseudomonadota > Gammaproteobacteria > Nitrosococcales > Methylophagaceae > Methylophaga > Methylophaga aminisulfidivorans_A. The sequence goes on along the minus strand of DRHY01000216.1, from coordinate 262 downwards.
ATCCATTGACGACAAATCAGCATCATCGACCGTCGAAGAAAGACCCGCCTCTGCTTCATCAAACTTCTTAACCCATAAACCATAACGTCAAGGAGGACCATCATCACATATCAAAGTTGAACAACAACATATCGGCACATCATTCAATTATGTATTACTAACGAGGGTAATTACACATGAAAACAGAACATCAAGACTATCTTGCTAAGCGGCAACTAAAAAAAGGCACCGCTGGCTGGCTTTTACTCGCAGGATTGGGCGT
>DRHY01000215.1 GCA_011052985.1 Methylophaga thalassica | reverse complement strand
GGATGAGGCCCAGCTAAGACCAAACGACCTTGGTCTTTTAGCTGTGTCAATCTCGCTAAGTGCTTAGGTCTGACGGATAATCGATTGCTCAGACTATCTGGTTTATCTTCACTAATAATGGCGTATAACATAAAACACTCTTTTTATTTACTGACTTCAACGGCATGTTTGGCTAGGTAAATAGACTGCGCGATAACAAATACAATCGTCATACCCAACATACCAAACAATTTAAAATTAACCCAAGTGTCTTCATCGAAATTGAAGGCAACATAGATGTTGGCAAGGCCTGAAACAATGAAAAATAAAATCCATGCGATATTCAGTCTTGACCATATTTTCTGCGGTAGTTGGATATGATCTGCCATCATTCGCTCTAGCAGTGACTTATCTGTAAAGACATATACACCGAAAAACGCTAGCGCAAATAACCAGTTGACGGCGGTTGGTTTCCATTTAATGAAATCTGGATTGTGTAACCAAAGGGTTAAACCACCGAGTACCAGGACGAGTGCCAAGGTGATTAAATGCGCACGTTCTACTTTTCTAAATAAAAGCCAGGAGATGCTGACTTGCATGACACTGACCGCGATCATCACTGCTGTGGCGACATAAATACCCTCGAAGTGGTAGGTCAGACCATTAATTGTGTAGTCACCACCACCAAATTTATAGGCAACAAAAAACAGAACAATAGGCAGGAAATCGAAGAATAATTTCATTTCATTTTTCACATCAAGCAGAATGACTGCATTCTATCGTAAAATGTCCACTATGACTCAGTTTGACTTACATACACACTCCACCGCTTCTGATGGTTCTCTATCCCCAACCGAGTTGGTAAAACGAGCCAAGCTCCAAGGTGTAACCCACCTGGCTCTGACCGACCATGATGGCACTGAAGGGATACGAGAGGCGCAAGACATCGCGCAGGAAGAGGATATCTGCCTGATCCCAGGCGTTGAAATTTCTGTCAGTTGGCATGGAGCCACAGTGCACATCGTGGGGCTACATGTCGATGTAGAAAATGACGCCTTACAAAAGGGTTTATCGTTACTGCGAGATTATCGCCATGAACGCGCCGTAAAGATTGCTGATAGATTGGATAAGGCCGGCATTAAAGGCGCATACGAGGGGGCTAAACAGTATGCTTCAGAAACGATGTTGGGACGCGTTCACTTCGCTAAGTTTCTGATTGAAAAGGGCTACGCCAAAGACATGGGGGACGTGTTTAAGCGTTTCTTGATAAAAAATAAACCCGGTTATGTGTCGGGTGACTGGGCTTTATTGAGTGATACGGTTAACTGGATTAATGGGGCTGGTGGACAGGCAGTTATCGCACACCCTGCTCGTTATAAAATGACAGCAACCAAACGCCGTAAATTATTAGCAGAGTTCAAAGATTTGGGTGGCGCTGCGATTGAAGTAGCCTCAGGATCACAACATCCGGAAGAAGTGCGCACCATGGGGCACTTAGCTAATGAGTTTGAGCTATTGGCCTCTGCAGGTTCTGACTTCCATAGTCCCGACAAGAATTATAGTGAAGTCGGTAAGATTGCTAACTTACCGCCTTTTGTGACGCCAATTTGGTCAAAATGGCCATATGTTGTGCAATAAACATTAATTAATGTGAAAACGATATGAGCCAATTCTTTCAAATTCATCCTGATAATCCACAAGTCAGACTTATCAAGCAAGCGTGTGAAATCATTCGTCGCGGCGGCCTGATTGTTTATCCAACAGATTCTGGATATGCCTTGGGTTGCCAAATCGGTGACAGTCAGGCGATGGAGCGTTTACGCCGTATCAGAAAATTAGATGTTGATCATAACTTTACCTTGGTGTGTCGTGACTTATCCGAGCTGTCGACCTATGCAAAATTTAATAATGCTGTTTTCCGTTTACTAAAGGCACATACCCCTGGCTCATATACCTTTGTATTACCCGCTACCAAAGAAGTGCCTAAACGGCTGCAACACCCAAAACGTAAAACTATCGGTCTGCGCATTCCTGAGCATTCAATCGCACTCGCGCTATTAGAAGAACTGAATGAACCATTGATGTCGTCTACACTCATTTTGCCGGGTGATGATATGCCAATGACGGATGCTGAAGATATTGTCGATGCCATCGGTAAACAGGTTGATTTAATTATTGATGGTGGTGCTTGTAGTGCTGAGCCGACCACGGTGGTTGAATTTATTGACGACTTGCCGGAAGTGATTCGCTTCGGCCAAGGGGATAGTACGCCATTCGAGGAATAAAATGCTCTGGTATGTAATTGCTGTTGCGGTCAGTTTTTACCTGATCTGTATAGCGTCAGCAAAAGCCGATTGGGGGGGCGCTCATCTCAACTGGTTAGATGGTTTAACGCGACTACTATGTCGTTTTTTTCACCGTCATCCTGGTATCAAATTGAATCTACCCAAGACTGGCCCGGCCATTGTGGCAGCTAATCATATTTCAGGACTAGATCCTTTGTTATTAATTGCGGCTAGCAGCAGACCATTACGCTTTCTTATTGCCACTGAAGAATATCATCGTCCTGTTTTGCACTGGATATTTCGCGCGGCGGGCTGTATTCCTGTCGATAGAAAAGGTCGTCCTGAGCAAGCGCTTCGGGCCGCTAAAAAAGCCTTGGATAAGGGAGAAATCATTGCTTTGTTTCCACATGGAAAAATTCATTTAGATAGCGATCCGCCTAGGCCAATCAAAGCTGGTGTGGTTCGATTAGCACTTTGGACAAAAGCGCCGCTTTATGCTGTGCGAATTGATGGGGTGACGGCGCAAGGTCATGTTTTGATAGCGCCATTTATTCCGAGTCATGTTCGATTAGTGTTCAGTCCAGTGATGAACTCATTTGATGACAAAGATGAGTTGCTGCAACAGCTCACAGGGTTTATCGAAACACCGAGTAAAAAATAGCCACCCTACCTCACTTGATCTTTATGCTGTGCTCCCCCATTTCTTTATTAACTTACATTTACAAGGGAAATAGCTGTAATGCAAATTGATAAATTAACCAGTAAATTTCAAGAAGCACTTGCTGCAGCACAAAGTATGGCTGTTGGTCGAGATCATCAATTCATCGAACCTGTCCACGTGATGCTGGCATTACTGGAACAACAAAACGGCAGTGTTAAATCGATTTTGAATCAAAGTGGTGTCGATGTCGCTGCTTACGAATCCGCCTTGCGCCAACAATTATCGAGACTGGCCATGGTTGACGGTGGTACCGGTGATATTCATGTCTCTCAGGATATGGGCCGACTTCTTAATGTGACCGATAAACTGTCTCAGAAAAGACAGGATCAATACGTCTCAAGTGAATTGTTATTGCTCGCGCTTGTGGAAGACAAAAATCAAAACGGTGACTTATTTCGCCAACATGGGGCCACAAAAACCAGACTTGAAGCGGCCATTGATAAAATTCGCGGAGGGGAACGTGTGACCGATCCAAATGCAGAAGAACAACGTCAAGCCTTAGAAAAATACACTATCGATTTAACAGCCCGGGCTGAGGCCGGTAAGTTAGATCCCGTGATTGGACGCGATGATGAAATACGCCGCACCATACAGGTCTTGCAACGTAGAACAAAGAATAACCCGGTGTTAATTGGTGAGCCTGGTGTCGGAAAAACCGCCATCGTTGAGGGCTTGGCCCAGCGAATTGTGAACGGTGAAGTACCTGATGGCATCAAACACAAACGTTTACTGTCATTAGACATGGGCTCGTTGATTGCGGGTGCAAAATTCCGTGGTGAGTTTGAAGAACGACTCAAAGCTGTATTAAGTGATTTATCGAAACAAGAAGGTCAGGTCATTCTGTTCATCGATGAAATTCATACCATGGTTGGTGCGGGTAAAGCCGAGGGCGCTATGGATGCCGGCAATATGCTTAAACCCGCTTTGGCGCGTGGTGAGCTTCACTGTATTGGCGCGACGACATTAAACGAGTACCGTCAGTATGTAGAAAAAGATGCGGCGCTTGAACGTCGTTTCCAAAAAGTCATCGTTGGTGAGCCATCGGTGGAGTCGACCATCGCGATATTGCGTGGTTTGAATGAGCGCTATGAACTGCATCATGGTGTCGATATCAGCGATCCGGCGATTGTGGCTGCTGCCAATTTATCGAACCGCTATATCACCGATCGTAAATTACCTGATAAAGCGATTGACCTTATTGATGAGGCAGCCAGTCGCATCCGGATGGAAATCGATTCCAAACCTGAGGTACTTGATAAGCTTGAGCGTCGTCTCATTCAATTAAAAATAGAACGTGTCGCCTTACAAAAACAAAGTGATGATGCATCCAAAAAACGTCTCAATACACTTGAAACTGAGATGAAAAAGCTGGCACGTGAATACACCGATTTGGAGGAAGTCTGGAAGTCAGAAAAAGCCGCATTGCATGGTAGCCAACATGTCAAAGAGGAGTTGGAAAAAGCGCGCTTAGAATTGGATGCGGCGAACCGCAATGCCGATTACGAAAAAATGGCTAAATTACAATATGGCCGTATTCCAGAGTTAGAAAAACAACTCGATATCGCGACGCAGGCAGAAATGCGTGAGTTTACCCTGCTTAGAAATAAAGTCGGAGAGGAAGAGATTGCCGAAGTGGTCTCCAAATGGACTGGCATTCCCGTGTCTAAGATGTTGGAAGGCGAAAAAGATAAACTCATGAAGATGGATGAGGCGCTGCATGAGCGTGTGATCGGCCAAGATGAAGCTGTGACTTCTGTCGCTAACGCTATTCGTCGCAGTCGTGCAGGACTTTCTGATCCGCAGCGTCCTAACGGTTCATTCCTGTTTCTTGGTCCAACAGGTGTGGGTAAAACGGAGCTGTGTAAATCGTTGGCTAATTTCTTGTTTGATACTCAAGAATCGATGGTCAGAATTGATATGTCTGAGTTTATGGAAAAACACTCAGTCGCAAGATTAGTGGGGGCTCCTCCTGGTTATGTCGGTTATGAAGAGGGGGGATATTTAACTGAAGCGGTGCGTCGCAAACCCTATTCGGTGATTTTGCTCGATGAAATTGAAAAAGCCCATCCCGATGTATTTAACATCCTGCTTCAGGTATTAGATGATGGGCGTCTTACCGATGGTCAAGGCCGCACGGTTGATTTTCGTAATACAGTAATTGTGATGACGTCTAACCTTGGGTCGAGTGTCATTCAAGAGATGGCTGCTGATGATGATTATGAGGCGATGAAAAAAGCCGTAATGGAAATCGTTGGACAGCATTTTAGACCTGAGTTTATTAACCGAGTTGATGATGTGGTTGTGTTCCACCCATTGAAACAATCTGAGATTAGAGCCATTGCTGAGATTCAATTATCCCACCTGCGCGAACGTCTGGCTGAGCGTGAGATGCGTTTAACCTTATCTGAACAAGCCTTGGATCTGATCGCCGCAGAAGGCTTTGATCCTGTATACGGGGCGAGACCATTGAAACGGGTGATCCAACATGAGATTGAGAACCCACTCGCTCAGGCTTTATTGGCCGGTAAGTTTAATCCCGGTGATACGGTGAATATTGAGGTGGAAGATAATGAGCTGGTGTTTAAAGAGTTAACACTGCATTAATTATCATCAAAAAAAAGGGAGTCACTAAAGGCTCCCTTTTTCAATCAATGATTCCTTTGGCCGACCAATATAGAAACCTTGAGCATAATCAACACCATATTCTCTGAGAATCTCAAGAATTTCTGCATTCTCTACATATTCGGCGACGGTTTTTTTGCCCAGTCCTTTCGCGACATCGATTAACGCTTTTACAAACAATTGATCATCCGCATTGTGATCTAAATGTCTGACAAAAATACCATCAATTTTGATGATATCAATCGGCAGTTCTCTCATGTAATTGAATGAGGCAAACCCAACACCAAAGTCATCTAAAGAGAAACGACAGCCCAGCGCTTTGATGGCAGTCATCATCAATTTAGCTTGATGTAAATTGGCCACCGCTACCGTTTCGGTGACTTCGAATATAATCGCCGTGGGATCGACGTCAAATTGTTTAATCAAACGTTTGATATAAGGCAGCAGCACTGGGGTATCTACTACAGCGCCAGATAGGTTTATAGCCAATTTGCAGGTGTTACCTTGTTTCTGTAACGCGGCTAATTTTTTTATGCTGTGATGCAAAACATAATGATCGATTTGTTGTATTAAACCGACTTGTTCAGCGATTTCAATAAATTTACCTGGCAAGGTGATTTCACCCGAAATGGGATCACGCATTCTAATCAGCACTTCATAGTGTCTGATTTGATTATCTTGCATATCTAGAATCGGTTGATAGAAAAGCACAAATAAGTGGTTTTCTAATGCATCTTCAATTTTTTGTTTCCACACAACACGTTGTTCAAGTTGTTGACGACTTTGGTCATCAAGCGAATAACAGTGATAACGACTCTTACCTAATGATTTTGCTTTGTACATAGCAAGATCAGCATATCCCATGATTTCATTTGCGGTAGCGTCTTTTAGTGGATAGCTGATGATCCCAATACTGGCAGAGATGGTATGCCTTATAGATTCATAATTTAAATGAATGCTAGTGAGCTCTGATAAGATTTTTTTGGCAAGTGTAATCGCCCCTTTCTGATCGGTCTCGGGCATGATAATGGCAAATTCATCACCACTCAGTCGAGCGACTAAGTCTGTAAAACGAGTGATGCGAACTAATGTTTTCGCAACAAGTTTGAGTGCCTCATCACCAGCTCTATGACCACTGGTGTCATTGATATCTTTAAAGCGATCGAGATCCAATATGATCAAGCTGTTGGTATGCTGATAACGAATGGCATTTTGTATTGATTTCTCAAATTCTTCAGCAAATTTTCGACGATTACATAAGTCTGTGAGCGGATCATGTTCAGCCATCCACACAATACGTTTCTCTGCTTCGCGAGTTTCGGTGGTATCTACGCCTACTGATAATACAATTGTTTCGGAATCAGATTTCTCAACACGAGAATGAAACCAGGCTATTTGTTTGAGCTGGCCAGCTTTATCAACAAACTCGGCTTCTTGATGGGCCGTCGTGATATTGCCAAGAAATAATTCTTTGAAAATGGTGTCCGTTTGAAGCCAATTACCTGCAGGGAAAAAGCGAGCAACCTCAGAACCTTCGACTTCTTCTTTTGAGAAACCAGTGAGCACCTCACCAAAGTGATTAAATAACTGAACATGATGCGTCGGGCCAGTAGTGATTATCAGCATTTGAGCGCTATCAACTAACTGGGTGATGAAGTCACGCTCTTCTTTGAGGGCTTGATGGGCCTTGAAAACGGCTTTATTGCGTTGACTGACCTTTGAATCTAACTCTTCCAGTACGGATG
>DRHY01000214.1 GCA_011052985.1 Methylophaga thalassica | reverse complement strand
TGCATAAGTTACTTCATGCGCCGTTTACCTTACATGACGGTTTATTGAAAAAAATTGAGCGTGAAATTGAGTTTGCTAATGCCGGTAAACCTGCGCGAATCATTGTCAAAGTTAATGCCGTCGTTGAACAAGAAATGATTCAAGCTTTTTATAAAGCATCCATGGCGGGCGTAAAAGTCGACTTAATTGTCCGTGGTATTTGTTGCTTAAAACCTGGTGTGGAAGGTTTATCTGAAAACATTCAAGTGCGTAGTATTATTGGTCGCTTTCTTGAACATACGCGTGTGTTCTATTTTGAGAACAATGGAAACGCAGAAATATGGGCCGGCAGTGCTGACTTAATGAAGCGTAATTTGTTACGTCGTGTTGAGACGTGCTTCCCTATCGAATCAAAAAAATTACGTAATCGTATATTGGCTGATTTGGAAATGTACTTAAATGACAACGCCCAAGCCTGGATTCTCAATGCTGATGGTCGCTACCATCGTGTTGATAAAGCCGAAGAAACCCCGTTGATTTCAGCTCAGACTAGCTTGTTGGAAGAAATGGCTAAGAGTTATTAAGCTAAGCTGATGGAAACTATTGCATTTTTTAACTTAAAAGGTGGCGTCGGTAAAACGACGTCAGCCGTCAATATTGCTTGGCAAGCGGCAAATGAAGGCATTCCAACATTGCTATGGGACCTAGATCCGCAGGGGGCCTCAAGTTGGTTATTTAATCGCACCGTGAAAAGCTCGGCCAAACCCAAAAAGCTTGTGACCGGAAAATCCCCCATCGGAGATCTCGTCAGAAACACGGATTTCGAAAATTTGGATATTATCCCTGCCGATTTTTCATTCAGACATATCGATCAAATTTTGTTGGAACAAGTGGAACGAGGCAAACATAACTCCATCGCTAAACTGGTTGAACCATTCAGTGAAAATTATGCTTTGATGATTCTTGACTGCCCACCTAGCTTTTCGATGTTAACTGAACAAATATTTGCGACAGCAGATTCGTTATTTATTCCACTAATTCCGAGCCATTTATCACTACGTACCTTTGAACAAACATATGAGTTTTTCAAAGAACATAAACTCAAAGCAAAACGTTTGCATGGCTTCTTCAATATGGTGGATAAACGTCGAAGTTTACATAGAGTGATGCTTGCACATCCACCCAAAATATTGAAAAACGGGCTAAAAACGGCGATACCTTACGCAGCAATTGTCGAAAAAATGGGTGACTTACGTCAGCCCTTACCAGCTTTTGATAAAACATCGCGTGTCAGCAAGGCTTATGACAACCTGTGGTATGAAATAAAACAAACGTTATCCGAGTTTAAAGATTAATCAGCGCGCTTTATTCGCCAGCAACGGTGAATCTTTTTATTACGTTCAAAATCCTTAGGTATAGAACTCGCAGAAATATCATTGAGCTGGTAATCAGTGAGCGCGCTTTCATCTAATTTGAAATCACGTCGATTGGTAGAGAAGATCAGTTCTCCGTCATCGTCTAACAAACTACAACAATCGTTAATCAAGCTGACATGATCGCGTTGTATATCAAACACTCCTTCCATTCGAGTTGAATTAGAGAAAGTGGGCGGATCGAGGAAGATCAAACCATAACGCTGTGAATCCTTTTTGGCTTCAGTCAGCCAATCCATGCAGTTGGCACGAATAAATTCATGTGACTCACCCGCAAAATCATTCAACTGCATATTATCTTCCGCCCAACTAAGATAGGTATTCGACATATCAACGCTGGTGGTACTTTTTGCGTTGCCTGCAGCGGCATACACGGTGGCTGAACCGGTGTAACAAAATAGATTAAGAAAATCTTTACCTGAGACTAATTGCTGAACTAAATGACGGGTGTCACGGTGATCAAGAAATAAACCAGTATCAAGATAGTCAGTCATGTTGACCCAAAACTGCAGGCCATTTTCCTCAACAACAAACCGATGCTGTTGGGCGGCTTGAGATTCATACTGCTGTTTACCACGTTGTTTTTGCCGAACTTTCAAAGCAACGTGAGTAGAAGGTACTTCTAATACTTGCGGAATGATCTGCATTGCCTCGGTTAGACGTTCAATGGCCTTTTCAGGATCAATTTGTTTTGGCGGTGCATATTCCTGTACGTGAATTTGATCAGCATAGATATCGACTGCTACGGCATAATCTGGCAGGTCCGCATCATACAGGCGATAACACTCAATATTGTTCTTACGCGCCCATTTAGCTAAATGCTTGAGGTTTTTCTTTAAACGGTTTGCAAACATTTTACCCTGCTCCGTCATCTCAACTTCAACAACTTCTTCTTCAAAGAAATCGTCTATAACAGCAGGTTTGCTCGGCGCCTCAATTTCATTCTGTCTGACAGGTCTAGGTGCTCTGTAAAATAAAACCTCACAGGCTATTGGACCATTATCAAATGGGACAGTATCGAATAATGTCAAACCAGTAAATTTACCCAGTTGGGCATTATCTGTAATAAGCGTTGTACGCCAACCTTGAAAGGAATCAGTAATGATATTACCCAAGGTTTCATATAAATGATGAAGCTGATCAAGCTGCCCCATACGTTCACCATAGGGAGGGTTACATACCCAAAGCCCGGTTTGAGGCAAGGTGTCTGCCATACCTGACCAAGCAAGTAACTCGCGATGAACAACTTGAATTCGGTCGGTCAGACCTGCTTCAGCAATATTATCTTTTGCTGCTTGAACGGCAGTTGCATCCGCGTCCCCGCCCGTAATAACCGGACATCTAGAGAGACCCGCCTGACGACGTCGCTCCGCATCGGCTTTTAATTGCTTCCATGAAGCTTTATCGTGCTGCTTCCAATAACTGAAACCAAAATAATCACGCAAAATACCTGGGGCAATATCAGCAGCAATCATGGCCGCTTCGATAAGAAACGTGCCCGAACCGCACATAGGATCAATCAAAGCCCAATCTTGCTTTGCCAATTTTGGCCATTCAGCCGTCATTAAAATCGCTGCCGCTAAATGTTCTTTTAGAGGAGCTGCCGTCGAAGTTACTCGGTAGCCTCGTTTATGTAAGCTTTCACCCGATAGGTCGATACTAACAATGGCTTGATTATGTTTGACATAGACATTAATGCGCACATCAGGCTGATGTAAGTCTACTGAAGGTCGCCGACCAAACTTTTCCCGAAACCGATCAACAATCGCATCTTTAACTTTTTGTGATCCGTATTGTGTGTGTTTTATTTTTGAACGAAAACTATTGAAGTCGACTGCTATTGTGCTGTCTTCTTCATTGATATGTTCTTCCCAAGGCAATGCTTTAATACCATCGTAGAGCTCCTCAGGACTCTCTGCACGAATATGAGCAATGGGTAATAACACACGGATAGCGACGCGTGACCACAAACACACAGTATAGGCATCAGTTAATGTCCCGGTGAACCTTATATTGCCTTGATCTTGCTTAAAGTTTTTAATACCGAGCTGTTTTAATTCTTCTGCGAGAAGAGAAAGCATGCCTCTTGCTGCAGTTACCGTAAACTTGTGTTGATTCGCCATATTCGCTTCCTGATATAATCAGGTCATTTTAATACAGGTAATAACACTTATGGCAGTTACTGATAAACAAAAGCGCTATCTAAAGGGACTGGCACACCCGTTAAAACCCGTTGTTATGATTGGCAACAGTGGCTTAACAGATACAGTTCTTTCTGAAATTGATAACGCATTAACGCACCATGAACTCATTAAGGTTCGTGTGAGTGGTCAGGAACGCGCTGATCGTAAGGCCATGCTAGATGAAATTGCTAATAAAACCAGCGCAGATCTGGTGCTAATCATCGGTCATATCGGTGGTTTTTATCGGGCAGCTAAAGAACCTTCAATACAACTCCCGAGGTAAGCTATGATCGAAAAACCAGCAGATACCGCCCAACCTATTAACAAGCTCATTGCCGAGCGATGGAGTGGTCGTGCTTACGATCCGACACTTGCCGTATCGGATGATGACATTACTTCGCTTTGTGAAGCAGCTCGCTGGGCCCCGTCTTGTTTTGGTGATTCGCCATGGCGCTTCTTAGTCTGTAATAAAATGAGTGATAAAGCCGCTTGGGAAAAAATATATTCATCGCTTGTTCCGGGTAATCAAGAATGGGCTAAAAATGCTGTTTTACTTATTGCCGTCGCCTCAGTACCCAACTTCTCTCAGAATGACAAACCAAACCGTTTTACTGGTTATGATACTGGTGCAGCGTCAGTAAGTATGTGTTTACAGGCAACAAGCCTGGGATTAATGAGTCATCAAATGGGGGGATATCATGCCAATGCGCTTAGAAAAGCATTTGATATTCCAGAAGACATTCACCTGTGGTCAGTGATTGCCATTGGCTATCCTGCTGCATTAGATAGTTTATCGGAAGCACAATTAGAGCAGGAACTAAAACCTCGTCAAAGACGTCCACTTGAACAGGAGTTTTTCCTAAATAAATGGTCGTAGAATAACTAAAAAGATTCGGGAGAGAGCGCATGAAAAAATGGCTACTGATGTTATGTTGCTTGGCTTTTGCCAGTAGTGTTTACGCTTATGACAAGGTATATGTAAAAAGATTGCTTGAAACAAATGTATGCAACTTTTGTAATTTAAGTGAGGCGCAATTGGCCGATCATGATTTAAGTTCTGCACAGATGACTGAAGGCAACCTGAAAGCCATTAACCTGACAAATGCCAAATTAAAAGGTGCTTGGTTTACTCATTCCAAAATGCAAGGAGCGATTCTTGAAGGTGCAGATGCCTCTAATACGCTAATGGACTACGCCGAGTTAGCTGGCGCAAACTTAAGAAAAACCAATTTAAGCAACAGTCAACTCATTTTCGCTGACTTAACTGATGCGGATTTAACTGATGCAAGCATTGAAAATGCTCAACTTAGAGGCGTATTGTTCTGTAACACCATCATGCCTGATGGCAAGGTAAACAACTCGGGTTGTTAATCTACAAGGCGCTCAATTGTTTACAGATGGCAGCCCAAATGGGCTGCTTTTTTATGGGATAACGTTTATGTATTGTCGAAGTCTATTATTGCTTATCTTGAGCTTTTTGCCTTGGCAAACATTTGCTTCAGTAAGTGCGATTACATTAAAAAATGGTGATACCATCCATGCTGAAGTGATCACCCTGACAAAAGATCGCGTTAAGTTTGATCATCCCTCTCTTGGAGTGCTGACAATGCCGCGTTCTGAAGTTTCGATGATTGATCCTGAAACGCGCATTAATAGGGAAGAATCCACGAAACCAGTTGTTAAACGCGTCAATACAGATAACGGTTTGTTTGGAACAGGACTCTATACCAATTGGAAAAGACGAATGGATTTAGGCCTTTCTGGTAAAGCGGGAAAATCAAGCGCAAGTCAATTAAATGTCG
>DRHY01000213.1 GCA_011052985.1 Methylophaga thalassica | reverse complement strand
GGGCATCATGTTTGAAACTTTCTACCAGAGTTTTGAGAAATTGATTATCGCCCAAAGAGGCTAGTTGTTGAAATGCATCTTCATCTAATAGACCTTCTATGTCAGATGAAGGTATCGCGTCGGTGGCCATATCTATTGGTGAAATAGTTTCAGACAGTAATGAAATTTTCTTGAGAAGCTCACGAGAATTGATGGGTTTAGTCAAAAATTCATTGGCGCCTGCTTGTAGGCAATTTTTTCTAGTTTCTGGGGTCGCATCAGCTGTGATCATCATGACGGGTACCGAGCCACTGGTATCCATAAAACGAAATGCTTTTAAGACCTCAAGGCCCGACATACCGGGCATGTTCATATCCAGAATAACCATGTCAACGCCATGATCGGTTCCAGAAATTATGTCTAATGCTTTTTCGCCAGTGTCTGCAATCAGCGTGTGGTGACCTGCATGCTGGAGTATGCCATTGAGGACATGTTGATTCACTTTGTTATCTTCAGCGATGAGTATCGTTAGCTGCCGATTTAATGATTGACCCGCATAGAAATCAGATAAGTGAACGACCTTGTTGTCATCATATACATTAGAGTGAGCCGCGTGCAGTGCATTAAATAACGCTCTTTTATCTAGATTGGGCTCAATCACAGAAATATAATGATTCGTTATTGCTTCATCTATGTGCAGTTGATGGCTATTCAATAAAATAAGCGATAAATTTGCGAGTTGGATATCTGATTTGACGAGCTGAGCATATTTGGATGGCTCTACCTGTAACATTGCTTCGCCATCAACGATACATGTAGAAAAAGGCTCGGCTGATTCAGCTGCTTTAATGAGAGATGAAATCGCTTGAGCTGAGTTCTCAACTAATTCTGGTTTGACTCCCCAGCTTTCCATCATTGATGCCAGTTTTTTATAGCGAGCAGGGCTCGTTAGCAGCATTATTTTATGTGTATCTAGAGTCATATGTTCCTTCTTAACGACATCAAATGATAGCTCAAACCAAAAAGTGGTGCCGATGTCTATCTGACTAGTGACGCCTATTGAACCATTCATCAATTCAACAAGGTCTTTTGCTATGGTTGTGCCTAGACCGGTTCCTGATACATTGCCAGCAGCAGAACGAACCTGATTAAAGTCATCAAAAATATTATCTAAAGCCTCTTCTGGAATACCAATCCCCGTATCGGATATTTCGAAACGAATGGTCTGTGACTGCTCAGATTTAACGGTCTGTTTTAAGGTGAGTTTAACGTGTCCCTGTTGCGTAAATTTAATGGCATTACTGACAAGGTTAATAATGATTTGGCGAAGGTGTTGGGCATCGCCAGACACCATATAATTTATCTGAGGATCGATGCTGCAAAATAACTCAATGTTTTTCGTTTTAGCCATTGGCTGTTGCATATTGAGAATGATGGTGATGAATTCATGTAAATCAAACTCGGCATGTTTGATTTCAATTTTACCTGCTTCAATTTTTGAAATATCAAGTACATTCTCAATAAGGCCAAGCAGCGTATTGCCAGAATTTCGCATGATTTTAACAAATTCACGTTGCTCAGTACTGAGTTCCGTTTCACCCATCAAATCCGCGATGCCAATAACGCCATTGAGTGGCGTACGTAACTCATGTGACATGTTTGCTAGAAATCGACTTTTTGCTTGATTCGCTAACTCTGCCGTTTTGATGGCATTGTGTAATTTTTTTATCAGAAATGCGGAATAGAGTGGAATAATTGTCAGTAAAATTAATAGGCTGATAGCAATTGGGATATGTTGTGGTTCTTGCCAATAACTGCCCCAGATAATGGCAAAACTAAAACCCACAACACCAATAGATAAAGAGGTGTATAGATAGAATGTGCCATAACGAAATCCATTTCCGTGGATGACCCACAAGTACAGTACAAAGAAATAAACACTGTCTTCACCAGCTAAGAGCATGACGAAGGACAAAGACAATAGATCAAGGGCGCTGCCGAGAACGCGTCTTATTGGCGAGGGACTTGGGTTGATGATAATGGCGATAGCGATCGACACGGCTAGAAAATAGTAGACCAGTGTCATTAAGCTTGGAAGTGTCGTTAAGGCATGAATCAGGGATTCATTTTCAGCCCAGGGAAAGCAAAAATAAGCGATTAATCCAAGCCCAATGGTTAAGCGTAACTTTATGGCTTGTTCATGTTCGGGATTTTCATTAATTGAAATCCTTGAGCTCAACCTTCTCCAGTAATCTAATAAAACCGTCTTTGTAGCCAAATTACCATTCACTTAATCATCAGAGTAATCCAAGTGTATTTGGCGTATCTCTACAAGGCAACGTGAAAATGCGTCAACACAGTCAGGATCGAAGTGCGTACCGGAGTGTTGATGAATATAATCTACTGCCGCCTCTATGCTCCAAGCCGCTTTGTATGGTCTTGTTGAAACCAGCGCATCAAATACATCAGCAACAGCAACAATACGGGCAATCAAAGGGATTTCAGTGCCTTTGAGGCCGTTTGGATAACCTAATCCATCGAATCGCTCATGATGATTAAGTGCAATGATTGCTCCCGTTTGCATATAGCGTGATTGACTGTCAGTCAAAATTGAGTGGCCAATCCTTGAGTGTGTTTGCATGATGGCCCATTCTTCTTTGTCGAACTTACCGGGTTTAAGCAGTATGTTATCTGGAATACCAATTTTGCCTATGTCGTGCATCGGCGCGGCGTATTCAAGTTCTTCACACTCATCTCGAGTCAGAACACCATGTGCTTCTGCGATGAGTTTGGAATATTTGGCCATTCTAATAACATGATTACCTGTATCTTGATCTCGATATTCACCCGCTTTGGCTAAACGTATGATGGTCTCTTTTTCACGAGCTACAATTTGTTTTGTAGCAAGTTGAACTTGTCTTGCCAACCACTCCGCCCGATCCTGAATAATTAGGTGTTGTTCGTGCATTTGAAGTAAGTTGCGGCAAGTCGTGCGGCATTCAATTTGGTCTATTGGCCTATTCAAAAAGGCTGTGACACCGGTGTCGAGCGCGTCATATCTGACTTTTTTCTCACTAACCACTGTTATCATCACGATGGGCACACTGATACAGTGCTCAAGCAATCTAATTTGACGTGTCAGATCAATACCATTGAGGTGTGGCATTCTGTAGTCAGTGACGATCAGATCTGGATGATTATTTTTTATCCAGTCTAACGCTGCTGATGAGTCACCAAATGCAATCACATTGATGTTATCAGCAATTTTTTCTAATACTGTTTTAAGAATAGTTCTTCCTGTGGATTGATCATCAATGATCACTATCTGTTTAGACTGTTTCAGAATACTTTGCCTCCTGGCTGATGCATAGGAATAGTGATTATCTTTGTGTGTATTGCGAGTCAAAATATATTACCTATATCTGTGGCATATACTAGCTCGCATCCTGCAAAAACCACAAAAAAATGACCTACATGCCTGTAGGTTGCTACCGAGTATAATTTTCTTAATTGAAATTACGTTTTTACCTCAATTGAGAAAGGCAGTCATTATGCTTAGAAATAATAAGTGAGTCCAGTTATGAAATGTAACCTGTTTTTCTTAAAGTGAGGTTATAGCGTGACTGTTTAGTCAGTGGATGGTGGGATAGTTTTAATGGTTTTATACCGTGATATCGAAGACGATCTTTGCCTCCCCAAACCGCGACATCACCATGTTCGAGTAAATAGAAATTATGTTCACTGTTTCGATGCATGCCACCAAAGATAAAGATGGCCGGTACTCCCAATGATATCGAGACGATGGGATGAGATAAGTCTAACTCATCTTTATCTTGATGGAGTCCCATTCCGACTCCAGGTTGATAATGGTTAATTAGACAAGCATCCGGTTTGAAGTGATCAAAGCCAGCTTGGCCTGCTGCAGAGGCGGCAATCGATTGAAATATCTCAGGTAGATCCGGCCAAGGTTGTTGGGATAGTGGATCCAATACTTCATAGCGGTAACCTTGTTTATCGCTTACCCAGCCATAGTGACCACAGCTGGTCATTTCCGCCTTAACTTGATAGCCACGTTTTGTTGTCATCTGCCTCAAGGGCGACATCGCCGTCAGCTCTTTAATCGTATCGACGAGTGTTTCAGCAATATCGTTTGCGAAGCCTTTGAATATGAATCCCTCATCTCCAATCTGTATATGCTGCTTTTTCATCGTTCTGAATTAATGGTTTCAGCTAACTGAAACGCGCTGGTAAATGCAGCCTCGACTCGTCCTTGAATACACCAATCACCACACGCTGCTGCATGATGTTTTGTATCTATCAGATAATCAGGACCTGTTTGTTTAGTGATGTTGGCATATTGCCACCGCTTAATGTCGCTGTATTTAATATAAGATGCCTGTGTTTTAGTGACCCGACAGAACTCATCTATCATCTGTAATTTTAATTGTTGAAGATCGCTGCGTTGATGGGAATCAGCCCATGTGTTGGTAGAGTGAACCACTACAGTCGTATTGTTTCCTCGTTCCGGCTTGCTGTTATTGACTGAGATCCAACTAATATTTGTATCCGTTACGACTGCGGCGTCGAATTCAAGCTTTATCGATGTATCAAGCTCTAGCATCAGAGCACAGCAGCCCCTCATCTCGTAGTTAGAAAGCGTCTCTTTGAATGAAATGAAAGGAGGGGTAATCGCCGCTATTTGTTGTGGAGGAAGACTAAAAACTAGCCAGTCATAAGGACCAAACGTCTGTTGATTATCATCCGTTAGCATCCAACCCTGAGCGGTGTGTATGGTTGATGAAATCAATGTCGAGTAATTCACTTGAAGTGATGTTGATAGCGAGCAGCCAATAGCCGACATGGTTGGACAGCCCACCCAGTGCGGGTATTCAGTAGTCCAGCTATCTCGCCTCACTATTTGTTCACCTTTGAATTCGATGAAATTACCGTTCCATACTTGGATAACACCTTGTTTGATTAACGGTGACAAAAAGTCATTAAATGCATCTGTTTTAGCAGTGAAAAATTGCGCTCCATGATCAAACCAGCTTTTATCATGCTGACGGCTAGCCATTCGCCCCCCTGCACAATAATGCTTTTCAAATAAAGTGACATCAAAATCAGCGTGGAGTTGGTGTGCAAGACTCAATCCGCTTAGACCCGCTCCGATGATGGCAATAGTCGGCATTGTAAATAATAGTCCT
>DRHY01000212.1 GCA_011052985.1 Methylophaga thalassica | reverse complement strand
GGTGAAAGCAGCATTACTACTGCTATTTTTAAATACTTATTGATCATTTTTGCCTAATACAGGATTAGTGCGTCCAAATTTCTCGCACATGTAATTAATTTTTCTGTTAGTCAATATAGCGTCGTAGCGCTATAGATATTTTCCAGCGATGTCTGGGGGCAAAAATGATCAATAAGTATTTAAAAATAGCAGTAGTAATGCTGCTTTCACCTGCGTTTGCAAACGCCAACGAACATAACCATGCACACAATAACGACGTAACACCTTTGGAGTTAATCGTTTATAAAACCCCTACTTGTGGGTGTTGTAAAAAATGGATAACTCATATTGAAGACAAAGGGATCGTTGCGCATTCCAAAGATTTCCGAAACATCGGCAACATCAAAACTAAGTATGGTATCAAACCTAATTACCGTTCATGCCACACGGCAGTGAGTAGAAATGGATTTGCCTTTGAAGGTCATATACCTGCTAAATTTATTCAGCAGTTCTTATCAGAAGAACATCCCAATGCGATTGGGCTTTCAGTTCCAGCAATGCCAGTTGGCTCTCCCGGTATGGAAGTCGATGACCGCTTTATGCCATACAACGTGTTAATTCTATTTAAAGATGGAACGAGCAAAGTCTATGCAAAAGTTAAGACATACGAGGAGCAATTCTAATGAAATTGAACTCTTCAAACCTTACTTCACTTTCAACTGCATTAATACTCGGCTTATCTGTATTCTCAGCTCAAGCTGAGAAAGTAGTGTCGCTTGAACAAGCTATCACCTTAGCTCAGCAAAATGATCCTTGGCTTCATGGTAGCCGATTGAAACAAAGTGCAGTTGAAAATAGAAGTATTGCTTCAGGTACTTTGCCTGATCCGAAAGTATCGCTAGGGATAATGAATTTACCAACAGATACTTGGGATTTAGATCAGGAAGGAATGACTCAGCTAAAGGTTGGCGTCTCTCAAATGTTTCCGAGAGGCGACAGTCTAGAGATCAAGAAAGACCAGTTACAAATTGAGTCCACGAAATTTCCACTGTTACGAGAGGATCGTAAAGCTAAGTTGAAAAGCCAAGTGTCACAACTTTGGTTAGATGCTTACTTAGCCCAACAAACTATTAAATTGATTGAAGATGATTGGTCTCTCTTTGAGCAGATGGCGGAAGTGGCTAAAGCTAGCTATTCAAACGTTGTTGGTAAAACTAGACAGCAAGATGTTATTCGTGCTCAGTTGGAAATCGTGCAGTTAGATGACAGATTAACTTCGCAAAAGCAGAAACTAGAAACGACAATCGCTCGTCTCAATGAGTGGCTTCATATTTACGATGCGGATCGTTTGAATGAATCATTCAACTTTGACGCGCAACCATTAGAGTTTAGCGTCTCAAAAGAATTGCCTTCGATTCAATTGAATAATCCAACAGTCCTAAAAGCATCTAATTACTCAAGAAATCTATTGGCTCAGGAGCTTTCGAATCACCCAGCCATACTTGCGATTGATATAAAACGCAAAGCTTCAGAAAAAGGAATTGAGTTAGCCAAACAGCAATATGAGCCGCAATGGGGTGTTAATGCTAGTTATGCCTATCGCGACAATATGCCCTCTGGTGATAGCCGAGCTGATTTATTTTCTGTTGGGGTAACGTTTGATTTACCCTTGTTTACCGAGAACAGACAAGATAAGCAAGTTGCAGCTTCTATTGCAGATTCAGAGACTATTAAAACCGAGAAACTATTACTGACAAAGCAAATGATCAGTGTTTTAGAAAAAGAACTAAGACAGCTTAAACGCTTATCAGATAGACAATCTATCTATCAAGAACAACTCCTTAAACAAACTCATGACCAAGCAGAAGCGTCATTGACAGCCTACACAAATGATGATGGCGATTTTGCCGAAGTTGTTCGAGCAAGAATTGCCGAATTAAATACCAGAATATCAGCTTTAAGAATTGATGTTGACGCACTTAAAACAGTTGCTCGTATCAACTATTTCTTTGCGCATTCTCAATCTAACTCAAATGCTGAACATAAGTCGATGCAAACTTCACACAAAACTAATCAGCACTTATCCAGTCAGCAATTTGGAGAAAAATAATGTCAACGAATACAAAAACAATTATTGCCATCATCATTGGGGCAGCACTTGGTGCTGGAGCATTGAGTTTATATCAAGGTACTGGCTCAAACAGTAATAGTAATGAAGCAACATCAGGAGAAAAAAAGCCTCTGTATTGGGTTGCACCGATGGATTCTAATTACCGCCGGGACAAGCCCGGTAAGTCGCCTATGGGGATGGATCTAATTCCAGTGTATGAGGAAGGATCATCTGGTGATGACTTTGGCCCCGGAGCAGTAAAAATTGCGCCTCATGTAGTGAATAACCTTGGGGTTCGCACTGCACCTGTTGAACTGAAAAATATGCATACTGAAATCTCAACGGTAGGTTATGTTCAATATGATGAAGATAAGCTAATTCATATCCACCCACGGGTTGATGGCTGGATTGATAAACTTTACATCAAAGCAGCAGGTAACCCTGTAGAGAAAGGGCAGCCTCTTTATACACTATATTCTCCTCAGTTAGTTAATGCTCAGGAAGAGCTGTTAATAGCGTTAAAGCGCAACAATAGTTCTTTAATTTCAGCAGCCAAAGATCGCCTAAAAGCGTTACAGCTTTCAGCAGACTTTGTTCAAAAGCTAGAAAAGACACGAAAGGTTCAGCAAACAATTACCTTTTATTCACCACAAGCAGGTGTTGTCGATGGTTTGAAGGTTAGAGAAGGTTTTTATGTAAAGCCGGGAAACACCTTATTAAGCATTGGCCAGCTAGATCAAGTTTGGGTTGAAGCAGAAGTGTTTGAACGTGACGCAGCCTTAATTAAAAAAGGACTTCCTGTATCAATGACACTGGATTATTTACCCGGTGAGGACTGGGCTGGTGTCGTTGATTATGTTTATCCAACATTGAACAGTAAAACACGCACACTCCGAGTGAGATTGAAATTTGATAACACAGACTATCAATTAAAACCAAATATGTTTGCACAAGTCTCTATTCACGCTAATCAAGCTGATAGCACCATCCTCGTGCCTAAAGAAGCCGTTATTAGAACAGGTAAACAGGACAGAGTAGTACTTGCGTTAGGTGATGGGCAATTTAAATCTATTGAAGTGACTATTGGCCGGGTTGATATCGACAGCATCGAAATATTAGACGGCTTAAATGAAGATGACGTTGTGGTGACATCTGCCCAATTCTTGATTGATTCTGAATCAAGTAAAAGCTCTGACTTTAAACGAATGACTCATGATGAAGTGCCTAACTCTGTTTGGATGCAAGGGGATGTTAATAGTGTTATGGCAGGGCACCGCATGGTTAATATTTCACATGGCCCTGCTGAAGCTTGGGATTGGCCTGAAATGGTTATGGATTTTACTGTGGCTGAAAAAGTCGATATTGACTCATTAAAGTCAGGTCAATCTTTGCACTTTGAAGTGAGCAAAACCGAAGACGGTGGATATGAAATTACTGGAATTCATATCATGAGTGAGCCTGAAGTATCATCAGCAACAGTATCTGGTTTGATTAATGCGATTGATATTGATACACGGATTCTAAATATTAGCAGAGGCCCAATAGAGAAATGGGATAGACCTGCTGCGACGATGGATTTTATCGTCGCGGACAATATAGAAATGGTTGATTTCAATGTCGGTGATAATGTCACTTTCACTTTTGAGGTTAGAGATGACTTAGTTATCACTGACATTTCTCTTGAATCAGATGAACAACACGGCAAGGAAAATAAAGCTGCTGTTGATCATTCTAATCATTAAGTGGGAGAAAAATAATGATTGAATCAATTATTAGATGGTCTATCGGCAATCGTTTCTTTGTTTTGTTGATTACCTTAATTATCGCGTTTGGTGGTTTGTATTCATTACAAAAAACACCAGTAGATGCACTCCCCGATCTTTCTGATGTGCAGGTGATAATTAAGACGAGCTATCCGGGACAGGCACCACAAGTAGTGCAGGATCAAGTGACATTTCCTCTTACTACAGCGATGTTATCAGTGCCGGGGGCGCAAACTGTTCGTGGTTACTCATTTTTTGGTGATTCCTACGTCTACATTATTTTTGATGACGATACTGATTTGTATTGGGCTAGAAGCAGAGTACTTGAATACTTAAGCCAAGTAGCATCAAGCCTGCCTGATTCGGCAAAACCTCAATTAGGACCTGATGCAACAGGTGTGGGTTGGGTATACATTTACGCTTTAACAGATAAGTCTGGAAACCATGATCTAAGCCAATTAAGAAGCATTCAAGACTGGTTCTTAAAGTATGAACTACAAACTGTTCCGGGCGTGTCCGAAGTTGCCGCCGTTGGTGGTATGGTTAAGCAGTATCAAGTGCAAGTAGATCCTGATAAATTGAGAGCTTACGATATTCCTCTAAGTTTAATACAAATAGCCTTACAAAAAGGGAACAAAGAAACTGGCGCATCCGTTGTGGAAATGGCTGAAGCTGAATATATGGTTACCGCAACGGGGTATATTCAATCAGTTAGTGATATAGAGAAAATCCCACTTGGTATTAACGAACAAGGCACGCCATTGCGTATTGGTGATGTTGCTACCGTTAATTTAGGGCCTCAAATGCGCCGTGGTATCGCAGAGCTTAATGGTGAAGGCGAAGTTGTTGGTGGTGTTGTCGTTATGCGCTTTGGTGAAAACGCTCAACAAACCATAAACGGGGTAAAAGAAAAACTTGAATCGCTTAAATCTTCTCTACCAGAGGGGGTGGAGATTGTCCCTGTTTATGACAGATCGAAGTTAATAGATCGTGCTGTTGATAATCTTTGGAGCAAGTTGCTAGAGGAGCTTGCAGTCGTTGCTATTGTCTGTGTGGCTTTCCTATTTCATCTTCGCTCATCTATTGTGGCAGTTGTTACTCTGCCATTAGGTATCTTGGTGTCGTTCATTATCATGTATATGCAAGGCATCAATGCCAACATTATGTCTTTAGGCGGTATCGCTATTGCGATTGGTGCGATGACTGATGGTGCAATAGTGATGATTGAAAATATGCACAAGCATATGGAGAAAACACCACTAACAGATGAAAATCGCTGGCAAATTGTTGCTAAGGCTGCGAGTGAAGTAGGCCCTGCACTATTTTTTAGCTTACTGATCATTACAGTCTCATTCTTACCTGTATTTATCTTGGAAGCGCAAGAAGGAAGAATGTTCTCTCCGCTCGCCTATACAAAAACCTATGCAATGGCGGCATCAGCAGGTTTGGCGATCACATTGGTGCCTGTTTTGATGGGCTACTTTATTCGAGGCAAAGTTGTTTCTGAAAAGAAAAACCCGTTAAACCGATTATTGATTGCTATCTACATGCCTGTTTTAAAGCAAGTCATGAAGTTTCCAAAATCGACAATAGTAGCAGCAATATTAGTGACTATCGTTGGCTTTTGGCCTGTCGATAAAATTGGTAGTGAATTCATTCCGCCATTGGATGAAGGCGATCTCATGTATATGCCTACTACCTATCCCGGTATTTCAATTGGTAAAGCAAGGGAGTTATTGCAGCAAACAGACAAGCTTATTCGCACTGTGCCAGAAGTTGAAACTGTATTTGGTAAAGTAGGAAGAGCTGAAACTGCAACCGATCCTGCACCTTTAACCATGATTGAAACCTTTATTCAATTGAAGCCACGAGAGCAGTGGCGAGAGGGTGTGACTACTGAATCGTTAAAAGCTGAGTTTGATAAATTGGTTAAGTTTCCGGGCTTAACGAATGCTTGGGTTATGCCAATCAAGACCCGAATCGACATGTTAGCAACAGGCATAAAAACGCCTGTGGGTATTAAAGTCGCCGGACCAGAGCTTGATGTGATTCAGGAAATCGGCCAACAAATAGAGCAAATTTTACCCGAAGTTACAGGCACAGCATCAGTTTACTCAGAGCGAGTTGCAGGTGGACGATATATCAAGGTTGATATTTCACGCGATAAGGCAAGTCGCTTTGGGTTAAACATCGAAGATGTTCAACAAGTGGTTTCTACAGCTATTGGTGGTATGAACGTTACCCAAACGGTAGAAGGTCAAGAGCGTTACCCTGTTAACTTACGCTATCCGCAAGACTATCGAGACTCTCCTGAGCAGCTATCACGATTACCTGTTGTAACACCAAGTGGTCAACGCATTGCACTAGGTGATGTCGCAGATATTCGAGTTGAGAACGGTCCGCCGGGAATTAAGAGTGAAAATGCTCGTTTAAATGGCTGGACGTTTATCGATATAGACGGTGTTGACGTAGGTACTTATGTTGAAAGTGCAAAAATACACTTGGCTAATAATCTAAAACTACCAGCAGGTTATTCAATTACTTGGGCTGGGCAATACGAATATATGGAAAGAGCGAAAGAAAAGCTCACCTATGTATTGCCTTTAACACTCGCCATTATTGTTATTCTACTTTACTTAAACTTCAGAGCGTTTAGTGAGGTGGCTATCATTATCGTTACCTTGCCGATGGCGATGATTGGTGGCTTATGGTTGATGTATCTGGAAGGGTTTAACTTCTCTGTGGCTGTTGGCGTGGGCTTTATTGCTCTAGCTGGGGTAGCGGTTGAGATTGGTGTGATAATGTTGGTCTATCTCAATCAGGCACTTGCTGAGCTTAAGGAAAAAGCTGAAGAGCGAGCTGAACCTATCTCTGATGATGCATATCAAGATGCATTATTGCACGGTGCAGGCTTACGAGTTCGTCCAGTAATGATGACAGTTGCAACAATCATTATCGGCTTGATGCCCATTTTATATGGTACAGGAACAGGTTCGGAGATTATGAGTCGTATTGCTGCACCTATGGTAGGCGGAATGACAAGTGCTGTGCTACTCACTCTTATTGTGCTCCCAGTAATTTACTCAATCGTTAAAAAGCCAGAATTAAACGCCTTTAACAAGGAGCTTTCTAAGGCGGAGCTAAAAAGTAATGCTTAGCACGGCTAGAAAATATCACAAATGGCTAATGGCATTTGTCGGAATACAATTCCTCTTCTGGTCTATTACAGGCGTGTATATGGTGACTATGGATATTCACTATATACACGGCGAAACCTTGGCTAAGAGTGAGGAAGCCAAAATAGATTTAGCAAGTATGGATTACTCCATTGTAAAGCTAGCTGCGGATTATCCTAAAGCTAGCCAAGTTACACTTACTCAAAGTATGGGCCGTCCTTTGTATTCTTTTATTAATGGAGAAAATGGAAAAGTAGCAATAGATGCTAAAACTGGAGCTGTTCAGGCACTTGTAGATGAAATCAAGGCTAAAGAAATCGCACAATACCATTATGCGCTGAATCATCAAATCGACAGCGTAAGGTTGATTAAGTCAGCGACAAACTTGCCTGCTGAGTTGTCCCCAAGGCATTTACCTGTTTGGAGAGTGACGTTTGAGCAATTCTCCACACCGACATTTTATATAAGTCAACAAACAGGATCACTTGTTGCCAAGCGTCATGATTACTGGCGATTGTTTGATTGGATGTGGCGGTTCCACATTATGGATTACTATGATGGAGAAAACGTATCTAACTGGTTTTTGTTCTTGGTCGCAACTCTAGGTCTAATGGGAGCAATTACTGGCGCAGTATTGACTTATTACCGAGTGCTTTCCCCAAATAAAAAGGGAGTCATTTGATGCGACTATTTAAGTTAAATACAACGATACACAAGTGGCTTTCTTTATTTGTTGGTTTACAACTGCTTATTTGGTTGGGAACGGGCCTTTACTTCAATTTGATGGATCACAGTAAAGCCAGTGGTAATGAACTTAGAGTTCATTCTCATCATGAAGGTAGCATTACAGGCTTTGACCTATTCCCTATTAAAGACATTACTAGTAATGCTCCGCAGGAAGTAAACCTTATATGGGTTTTACATCAGCCTTACTATCATTTTGTGTTCGATAAGGGGCAGCATAGCTATCAAGAACGCCACTCAAAGCTATTTGATGCTGTAACAGGAAAGCCATTTAATTTGTCTGAAGAACAAGTACTAACTTTGGCAAAAAACTCCTACTCAGGACAGGGTAAGTTAACTACTCCAGTGTTATCTCAACCTCCGTTTTCTGATCACGTAAGGCAGCAAAATCCTATGTGGCAAGTTGCCGTTGAGGATGAGAACAATACAACTATTTATTTAGATAGTATTACAGGTCAAGTACTTCGCCATGCCAATGATGATTTCAGATTGAAAGATCTGATGATGAAGCTTCACTTTATGGACTATGGCAATTCTGGAGGATTTAACCATTGGTTGATCATTGCATTTGCTTTTGCAACGCTATTCCTTTCAATTACTGGTGTTACTTGGCTGATACAACAGTATCGAAGTGGTTTACTGAAGCTAGGTTGGGGCACTAACAGGCAAAAAGTGGCAGTGACGTTTTCCAATGAAAATACTATTACTGACATCTCAGCAGTTGGTCGCTCAACTGTACTAGAAGGGCTAGCTAGTTCACATGTATACCTTCCTTCAGGTTGCGGTGGTGGCGGTACTTGTGGCAAATGCGTGTTCTTAAGTTCAACTAAATTACCTATCACACTATCTGAACAGGAACATTTATCTCAGGAGCAACTTAAGGAAGGTTATCGGCTTGGATGTCAGCATAGGTTCTCTGAAATTAGTTCGATTGAAGTTAATACTGATCGCAATATTGAAAATCATGAGCTAGTTGTGGTTGCGACTAATTTCATTACTCCTTTTATCAAGGAAGTGAAATTTAAGCTGAAATCAGGCAAACAGTTGGCATTTAAAGCTGGTGCATATATGCAATTTGATGTGCCAGCAGGGATGAATAGCTTACGTCCAGATGATATGCCAGAGTGCTATGAAAAATACTGGGATAGCTACTATCATGGAAAATTTTCTCATAACGGTGTAACTCGCCACTACTCATTAGTTAACTTTGACGAGGAGTCTGATGAGTTAATGTTTAATATCCGTTGGCAGACCGCAAAGAATGGTTTTAAAGCAGGAATAGGTTCAAGTTATTTAGGTTCACTCCAAGTAGGTGAAACGATAACTGCAAAAGGCCCTTTTTCTGATTTTTATGCCACTTCAAATAAAAAAGTTAGTCGCGTGTTTATTGGTGCGGGTTCAGGACTTGCACCACTGAGGTCTATTATTTTTGAACAGTTGAAAAAGCATAAAGATAAAAGTGGTTTGACTCTTATCTATGGTGCGCGAACTGAAGATGACTTGCTATACCATAATGAATTGAAGTCACTGAGTGAGAAGCATAAAAACTTCTCTTATATTCCTACTCTTTCTAATCCTTCAGAAGAATGGCAAGGGCACTCAGGCTATGTTCAAAAAGTACTTCTGCCGTATATGAACCAAAAATCAGAACTGCTTTTGGCTGAGTTTTACTTGTGCGGTCCAGAAGCAATGATGAGTGAAGTGGAAAAAATAATTACAGATGCTGGGATTCCAAGTAATAAAATTTTCAAAGATAAATTTAGTCGTTAATCCATTAAATAAATAGAGGTATATATGAAAACATTAATTAAATTTTTAACCGTAATCAGTGTCGTTTTTAGTAGTGCGGTATTTGCGCATGTGCATCTTGAAAAAAGTGTGCCTGCTGATAATGCAATGCTAATGAATCCTCCAGAAGAGTTAACTTTGGTGTTCACCAAAGAGGTACGGGTTGTAAAAGTTTCATTGGCCAATAAACAAGGCGAAGAATTTAAATTTGGATTCGAGCCTTCTAAAGTCGCTACTAGCAAATTTACATGGAAACTACCTAAATTAGCTCCTGCAAACTATGCTGTGGATGTAACCTTCTTAGGTAACGATGGTCATAAAATGAAACATAGCTTCGGCTTTATGGTTCACTAAAATAGGCGGTGTGATTGATATGGAAATGTATATCTGGAATACAGTCATTGTACTGTCAAAAATTGTATTTTACGTCGGCTTTGCCTGTATTGCTGGTTATACATTTTTCAGGCAAATATTTGAGAATAATGAATCTCATACTAATGCTGTAATAGCGAATTTAACGTGGACAAGAACTTATATAGTTATGGCTTTGATCGCTAATATTACTTGGTTCTTTGCCAGTACTGGTGCAATGGCAGAAGAGGGAATTCAGGGGGCGATAGACGCTGATATATTGGCTATTATGTGGGACTCCTCTGTCGGCACTGGAGCTTTGCTTCGAGCGCTTGGGCTAGTTACCGCAATAATCGCTTTAGCTTTAAGGTTCAAACTCGCTGTGAACTCGTACTTAAAACAAAGCGCTTTAATGTTGAGTTTATTAATCCTTGCATACTCATTCACGTTACTGGGTCATATTTCTGAGTTAGGCACAATTGAAAAAGGCTTGCTTATTTTGCATGTGCTCGTTATGGCATGGTGGTTTGGGGCGTTATTGCCACTAAAACAGGCTTGCCATCAGCTAAGTTATGCAGAACTTCATTTGCTGATGGAAAGCTTTGGCAAACAAGCAAGTTTTACATTGAGCCTATTGTTGGTAGCAGGCCTCTGGCTCGTGATTCAATTGGTCGGAAGTCTTGATGCACTAATAAGCTCAAGTTACGGACAAACACTGTTGTTTAAATTGGCCCTTGTAGTGTCTATTTTGGCACTTGCTGCTAAACATAAACTAATACTCGTTCCACAACTTAAAAATAGTCAAGGCAGAGAGGCTTTATCTAAATCTATCTCGATAGAAATGGTAGTAGCTTTTGCCATTTTATCTGTAACGGCTGGGCTTACTAGTGTTGTTGGCCCTGCAAATTAAAACCTAAAAGAGAAAATGAAAATGAAAACAATAAATATCCTACTCGTTTTATTAATGACGTTTAGTTTCGCAGCAAACGCTCATGGTGATAAGAATAAAGACAAAGGATTGTTTAAAGGTGTAGATACACCAGCCGCAAAAGTTGTTTTGGCATTTCATCAAGCACTTGAAACTGGCAATCAAAAACAGGCTAGAGCGCAGTTAGCGGATGATGTCATCATTTTCGAGGGAGGCCGCGTTGAAAGGAGCGCTGATGAATATGCTCATCATCATATGTTGTCGGATATGAAGTATTTAGCAGCGATGAAGAGCGACACACTTGAACATCAAGTGACGATACTTGGAAATACAGCTATCTCTGCCTCGCGTAGTCAAACTAAAGGTACTTACAATGGTGAAGAACGTGATTATCAAGGGATGGAAACAATGGTTCTCGAAAAGCAAAACGGTGAATGGAAAATTAAGCACATTCATTGGTCACACTAATTTATTGGTCAAACCTCGGAGAGTAAAATGAGAATTAAAGATCCATTACATCAAATTTCTACACCGCGTAGACGCTTTGTACAAGGTTTAGCTGCTGGCGGTATATTAGCTGCTTTTCCAAGCATTCTTCATGCTGCTTCATCTTTAGTGGCTGGAACAATAACAGGTACTGTGCCCGAACTAAGTGGAGAAATAATAGATCTGGTGATAGATGAGTCACCCGTAAACTTCACAGGTGTTGTAAGAATGGCTACAACAATCAATGGCTCAATACCAGCTCCTACCTTGCGCCTCAGAGAAGGTGATGACGTTACTATCAGGGTAACTAATAAATTATCAGTGCCGAGTTCAATTCATTGGCATGGGATCATTCTTCCGTATCAAATGGATGGCGTACCGGGTATTAGCTTTAAAGGTATAATGCCGGGTGAAACCTTTGTTTATAAATTTAAGCTGCAACAAAGCGGCACATATTGGTATCACTCACACAGTGGCTTTCAAGAAATGACAGGTATGTACGGCGCATTAATTATTGAGCCAAGAGAAAAGGATATTATTAGTGCTGACAATGAGCATGTTATCCAATTGTCTGATTGGACTGATGATGACCCAATGGATTTGTTCCGCAAGTTAAAAGTACAGAGCGATGTATTTAACTTTAATCAACCTACTGTTCCAGAGTTTTTTGATGACATTTCAAATAGCAGCGTTTCAAATGCGCTACAACGCCGGGAAATGTGGAATAAAATGAGAATGAACCCTACAGATCTTGCAGACTTATCAGCATCTGCAATGACTTTTTTAATGAATGGTTGTGCGCCTTTGACAAACTGGCGTGGA
The DNA here is from genome assembly GCA_011052985.1 of Methylophaga thalassica. Classification (GTDB taxonomy): domain Bacteria; phylum Pseudomonadota; class Gammaproteobacteria; order Nitrosococcales; family Methylophagaceae; genus Methylophaga; species Methylophaga aminisulfidivorans_A. Next base: position 2,337 of record DRHY01000212.1, on the reverse strand, counting down.
ATGTTTAAAGCTGGCGAAAAGGTTAGGCTTAGATTTATTAACGGTTCTAGCAATACGTTTTTTGATGTAAGAATACCTGAGCTGAAGTTAACAGTTGTACAAGCTGATGGACAAAATGTTGAACCTGTGACAGTAGATGAATTTAGATTTGGTCCCGGTGAAACTTATGATGTACTTGTCGAGCCAAAAAATGATGCATATACGATTTTTGCACAAAGCATGGATCGCTCAGGTTATGCTAAAGGTACTTTATCAATGGCACCTAATATTGATGCACCAGTACCTGCTCTAGATCCCGTTGAATGGTTAACGATGACAGATATGATGGGGAATATGGCCCAAGGTGGTGAGCATTCCGCGATGGCAGGTATGGCAGACATGTCGGGCATGAATTCTAATAAAATGGATCATAGTGCAATGGGTCATGGAGCGATGGCAATGGATCATAGTAAACATGGAATGACTAAAAACCCATTAGCTGTTGCTAGCACTAAAGTGCGTCATGCAAAAACAGAGTATGGAGCTTCTGTTGATATGCGTGTTGATATGCCTAGAACAAACCTTGATGATCCCGGTATAGGTTTACGTAAAAATGGACGCCGTGTTTTAACACTTGCAGATTTACATTCTCTTGAGGGAATTACAAACCAGCAAGAGCCAGAGGCTGAAATTGAATTACATTTAACTGGAAACATGGAGCGTTATAGCTGGTCATTTGATGGCTTGGAATTTGGAAAAAGCACGCCAGTTCACATGAAGCATAATCAACGTTTAAGAGTTATTTTACAAAACGATACAATGATGACACATCCCATGCACCTGCATGGTATGTGGAGCGATTTGGAGAATGAAAAAGGTGATGTACAGGTTCGTCGCCATACTATCCCTGTACAACCAGCGCAAAGAATTAGTTTTTTAACAACACCTCATGACGTAGGTCGCTGGGCATGGCATTGCCATTTATTATTCCACATGGATGCAGGTATGTTTAGAGAGGTAGTTGTATCATGAAAAAATTAATACTAACCAATACGTTAAGACTATTATTAATAGGTTTGCCCCTTATAAGTGTATCTGTATCTGCAAAAGATGAGATGACTGAGATGGGTGATTCTAAAATGCAAGCACAAGGTGGAGATGCACCTAAAGATGCTAGAGACCCCCATGCTTATGCAGCAGGTACAACTTTGACTGAAGGTCCTTATGCACTCAGTAGCGACAAACGACTGACTTTGGCAGATGAGCATTCATTTTACGCGCTACTAGGGGATCGTCTTGAATATAATGAGCAAACAAACGCAGGTGTTTTTGACTTTCAGGCATGGTATGGCACTACTTTTGATAGATTAGTCATCAAAACTGAAGGAGATTTTAGCGAAGGTAATTTAGAGGAGAACCAAACAGATTTTCTATGGGGCCACGCAATATCTGCTTATTGGGATACACAAGTCGGTATTCGACTTGATTACAATAACGAAGGTGAAAACCGCAAATGGCTAGCTTTTGGTTTACAAGGTCTAGCCCCCTACTGGTTTGAAATTGATATGACTGCGTATTTAGGAGAGCAAGGTAATAGTGCATTTTCGATCGAAGCTGAGTATGAGCTATTACTTACTCAAAAGTTAATTGTTCAACCACGAGCAGAGTTGACGCTTTACGGTAAGGATGACGTCCAAAATAACCTTGGTAGTGGCTTGTCTAGCAGTGCTATTGGTTTTCGGGTTCGTTATGAGTTTACCCGCCAGTTTGCTCCCTATGTTGGCGTTGAGTGGACAAATAAATTTGGTAATACAGCCGACTTTGCGAAGTTAAATGGGCAAAGTACTCGTGATACTGCTTTTGTTGCAGGTATCAAGTTCTGGCTCTGATATGAAGAAATACTATATTGACTTGATGAGAGCTACCGCAACTATATTGATGGTAGCTTTCGTTTTTTGGGATTTAAACCATTTTAGTTATGTTAGGAAAGGCCTAGCTAATAGTTTTTTTGGAAAGAACTAAGAGCAGTAATAGTAAGCTACTTCTTGTTTTCAATCGGTTCTATCCCGGGCACATCCAATTCCCGTTCATCAAAAGTGATAAAATGGCCTATTGTACGTCTTTCAATGGCGATGTTTTTTGCCTTGACTCTTTAACCTTAACCATTCGCCAACTTTACTTCTTAGCTGATATTCCACCTTGATAGGTATACACCAGACTGGCACCGATTGAAAACAAGAAGTAGCTTACTATTACTGCTCTTAGTTCTTTCCAAAAAAACTATTAGCTAGGCCTTTCCTAACATAACTAAAATGGTTTAAATCCCAAAAAACGAAAGCTACCATCAATATAGTTGCG
>DRHY01000211.1 GCA_011052985.1 Methylophaga thalassica | reverse complement strand
GAAGGACGACGAACAGTATTAAATCCTACAGCAGTACCCTCTGATATTACTGGACCAATTTCACCAATCGGAAATATTCCATGCAATGTCGTAGAGTTATCAATCAGATACGTATTATCTGAAATAATAATGACGCCAGAACCATTGGCTTGTTCTGATATCACGCCTGTTTGTGAGTATTCTGCAGCATATAATGCAGAGGTGTATAGCAGAAGAAAGCTAGTAAAAATTCGTATAATCATTAGTATTGTTCCTTATTGAAGCTCCAGTTGAATCCAAGAGGTTCTTCCCGATGAGTCTGGCGATGCCTGTTCTTCCTCAATGACTAATGACCCATCTTCTGCATTACTCATGATTTTAATTTCAGAGGCGCCTTCCCCTGGGAGTCGACGACTAATTTTGGGAGGTGACACAATACTTGTATAGCCTTTTCCTGAAACAATAGGCACATCGGTATCTGGCTCACCATCACCATCAGTATCAATCCGCAGGTCATTCGCATCTACTTTGCCATCACCATTGATATCTAATGGTTGGTACTCTAACTGTCCACCTGTCAGATAATCAAATTCAAGTAACCAGCTACTACCACCAAAATCACATTCATCATCTGATGGGACTAAGGTTGTGAAGATGATTTTTTCATCGCTCACGATTGAATTTGAGACTTGACGTTCACCAAAGTTATTAGTATTGGCGTTGTTTTGACTTAAAAGATCAACATACCAGCCTCTTTTTTGGTCAAGTGATGAATCTAGCCCCCAAACAATATTTTCGCTAGACGAATAGGGTGAAACAGTTCTGTAATTCTGCCCAGCAAGTTGTATGTCTGTTAATCGTCGACCTTCAAGGTTGGTTCGAGTAAATCGATTTAAGTCCGACGTTCTAGGGTCCCAGATGCCATAGAAGCTTTGTGTGACCTGACCTGTTGATGAATTGTCACCAACCTCAAAATATTTACCTGTACCAAAGAGTAAAATGAAACCATCTTTTGTTGGATGCTTAACCACTTGAATACGGGTGGTAATGGGTTGAATATTATTTTGATTACAGGTACTACCAAAACAACTTCGGAAAAGTGCGGCAGGAGGACCATTTTCAGTTTCTTGATATGTAAAGTCCCATTCATTTTTATCAGAGCCATTAATGGATATGCTCCAAACGTTACCAAACAGGTCCCCAGCATAAATAATATCGGCCGTACCATCTCTATTTTCGTCTATAGCTGTTGGAGACGATAAACCATTGGGTCTTCCCTCACCTAGTGGATCATCACTTGAACCAATTTGCGTATCAAATTTACGAATCAGCTGTCCAGTTTTGATATTAACCAAGTAGATAACCCCGTTACCTGTTGAACTATCGTTGGCACTGCCGTCGTTATCATTATCAAGCGTATTGTTATAACCGCCACTGAATAAGGCTGCCCACTCACCATTGTTAAGACGAATGGTACTTGCCTGATTCATGGTAAGGCCCATATCGGAATCTTGTTTATCAGTGAACTCCCAAAGTACTTGATTCGCTGCAAGTGATTGATTATTCAATTGTGATGGGTTGGTGACATCAATAGCAAAAAGGGCCTGCCCACCAGCACCTAATCCAGATAATAAAATTGAGTGCCAGCTACTATCAAAGTAAGCATCAGTGACTGTCGGAGAACCATCAACATAAAAGCGATGAGAATAATCGGGATCAACAAGATCGGTTAGGTTGGAATAAATAGCCGCAGGTACGTAAGCAAATTTTTCAATACCTGATTCTGCATCAAACCCATGTAGCATGCCATCATTTGAGCCTACATAAATCATACCCGCTCGGTTTTTATTATTATTCCTGAAGGTAGAGTAGGGGAAGGCGTCTTCCGCTTCATCGTCAGCACCTCGGGTCCCCCAATCATCAGGATAATTATTATTTGGCGCTGTGACTAAAATGGGACTAGAGTTGATTATGTCTCCCAGTAAAGAGGTTCGAGCTCTATAGGTTCCATTTCCTTTCCCTTGCTCCAGCGTTTGAACACCTCTTAGATAATTCAGAATATTGGCATCATTATCCAGCATACTTTTCTGAGCTGATGTTAAGTTTGCCCATAGGAATGGCTGTCCATTTGAGCCATCATACGTAGTAATTACGCGCTGAGATGGCAGTGGTATTTTAGTACCTGCATCCCATAAGACGTTTGAGAGTTGACCATCAGAGTCAAATCCATAGGCAAGTAATTTCCCTGTCCATGTGCCACTATCAAAAATGGCTTGGTAGACTTTGCTGTCTGAAGTAATGGCTCCTGAGTTAACGGCTACCGAGGAGGAGGAGGAGGTTCGAGAGGAGATATTATCCAAAATGCCGGCTAATGAAGATGCAAATTCATCAGGATCAGCGGCACTAAAAAATTGACCTCGACTATTTACCGCCGCATGCCATAAATCGTCGATTTTATTTGGATTGGATGACGTTGGATCCGGCCATGATTTCGTACCATTGGTTAAGGCGGGCAAATCAGCGTCTGGATCCAGACTGCCTGTAACCCCCAAGCCAACGGTAAATGTCACTACATGCTGCCAAAATGCCGGGTCTTGTGCATTGGTTGGGACTTCATTAGCGAGATCTGTTCTGAGGTCGCGTTTCCAGTAATCCATTGCGACATCAGCTAAGGTATTGCTTGAGCTGTCAGAATAGGGAGCAGAGGCTTGATACCTGAAATCATCATTGTTTGGCCCCGATATTGTAGAGCCATTATTGTTATCTGAGTTACCAACACTTGGACTGCTGCCATTCCAGTAACCATCAGTCGTCAATATATGATAACTCTGGCGACAGGTAAGTTGTGATGAAGAGTCATCTGTGCCGGGGGTTTTCCCCCACGGGCCTCTGTTATCACTCCGTTCAAAATACTCACCAATACTATTTGCGGCCGAACGAAGAGGGGTACCGCTATTATTAATTACGCGACCATATAACCTGTCAAAAAAATCTTCTTTATTCGACCCAGAAAACTTTCTAACACCTGAAATTAATGCACGGTTACTACCTATTCCATCTACCGTTCGACTACCTTGGTTTATCGCTGCAAACCCCACTCGCATATTGGTGCTTTGATTGGCAAAAGCACGACCAACTCCTGCTCGAGCCGTTAATATTCGTGAACGGTAGTATTGAAACCAATTCGCAAAATTTTGGATTTCTTCGTTTCTAGTACGGGTTTTAGTTATATTCTCGGTGGAATCAAAGTAAGTGTAATTTTTAGAGGATGGCGTCGATGAGGTGATTTCGACTTTTGTGTAGTTGTTTCTATCAGTTCTTGAGCCGCTTCCATCATATATAAAATAGGTAATTGGCCAAAACTCATAATTACCATTACAGGGCGCGCCAAAAGCACTATTTAAGCTGGAAGGGTGTTCATACCAGCAAGCAAATTTTGTTTGCTTTGAAGTGAGAGGCAATCCATCTCTTGTGGGATCATCTGGGTTGTATAAAGCATAAGCAGGATTGGCATTACCCATACTGCTGCCATCCGCCTTACTCCATGGGACATAGGTGATGTCTGGATTGTAATAAACTGAGTTATTGGCAGATGAGCGGCTAAAAAAGTTATGCACATTATCATCTTCAAAATTAGGGACTTGATTATTGTAATTTGAGCCACCATAGATGTTATTGGGCATGGGTAGCAGATAATTTGCATAATGAAGATTCTCATCAGGCATTATTTCCCACTGCATCGAGCCAGAGTCGTCCAAGGTAAATATGATGTTGGGTTCTACCGCACCGCCTAGATAGAGAGGGACATTACTGATATTGAGCGTAGCCGCATGCAAACTAAGAGAGTGAATAGAGGCGACGATGAGCATCGTGAAAAGACTGTATTTATTCATGATAACTCTCCTAGAGTTCAACTGTACTTTGCAATATCACAATGGCTTGGGTGGAACCACCAACACCACGGGCGGTGACTCGGTAATATCTAGTTGATGGTGGAGTTCCGGGGTGTATGTTCAAAGGGGTGATTTCTTCGATAATGTATCGAGGGTCTTCAATACTACCGACAGGCCTTGGTGATGCAATACCATTCGCCTGCCACCAGTTAGCTCCTGCCTGCATCCACCAAGCACTGACACTGGCTGGATTCTGAGCCATGGTATTTCTCACCCAAACATTATTCGCTCCATTAGGTAATGCTATTGGAGCATTTGCCCATGAGAGGATTGTTTTTTCAGCATCTCGTAGGGCAACCTCGGCGGCTTTTTCTGCGAGCTCACGATCGATTAGATTGCTGGCCATTTTTTCTTGCATGATTCCTGTTCGCATGGCAAATATGCCAATCATTGTCATCAGCAGCAACATCACTAGGCTAACGATTAAGGCGGCTCCACGTTGCTTCATTTTAGGGCATTCCTCAATGATATGGTTTGGGTAAACGATCTCCTCAGGCGGCCATCAGGTGGGATAATAACTTGGTCCTCTAAGTAGTAGCTGGCATTTCCAAGCGCTACGTTGTTATTGTTAGCTGGATCCGGGTCAATATTGATCATCACTAGCCAAATTCTCACATTCACTACCGTTGACCAGTCTGCTACAGCATTGGCTCTGACATAATTGTCGATATTAGAGTCGCCATTGGTATCCACTCCAAAGGTCAACTGCATGCTTTCAACACCCTCAACAATGGCTCGTCTATCGCCAAAGGTCGTCTCTTCAAAGAGTGATGGTGTGCCATCACCATCGTTACGTATGTAAAAAGTGGATGACGATATGGTGTTCACCCAACCGCCTGTAAACGTCTCAGCCAGAGTATTTGTTGTATTGCCGGGTATGCCCACATTAGCCTCGTGCTCGAGTATTCCTGTCGTTCCTGGCGTCGCATTGGTGACTTGGAATACTACGGTCTTATCACAGGTGGACACCATGACAATATTGGCGCATGTGTTATCTGTCTTAGGATCACAGTCTTCCAATGAGTTGTTAGCAGGAATAATAATAGGTGCATCCTGAATAGCACCAGGATTGTTTGGATGACCGGTAATGTGTATAAAGGTGCTATTGACCGTTCTCACGCTGAGCACATCGTTACCCCCAACCGCATTATTAATACCTGGTAGAGCTGGTAACCAGTTATTTTGATCGATCGCTTCATATCCTAAAACTGGATTGCTGAGATCGTATGACCCGACTTGATTCCTCAGGAGATTGTCAAACTTACTTGGCTTGTTGCCACTGCAGCCACGATAACCAGCTTTGCTAATCACCGTTGAAATATGGTGCATTGCGTAGCGGCCATCTTCTTGCATACGTGCCTTCATATCTTGTATACGGTAAGTCTGTCGGGTACTGGTGAACAATTCTATAACACCAGCGATCAGCACCAAACCAATCACTAGGGCGACCATTAATTCAACTAAGGAGAAGCCACTATTCTTTTTCATAATGCACCTTGTATGACCATTGAGGAGGTGCCGTGATCGTTATAATCAACATTGGCATCCCCAAGCTGGATATCTGACCACTGGATAGTTATGGTGCACACAAATTCTTGATTGACCACAAAAGCAGGGCAGTTGATGGCTCCATTTCCTGCAGGTAATTGGGCGCTTAGCTCATTTCGCCATTGAATAATGTCAGTCGTATACAAGGTACCATTGCCACCCGGTGTGGCGGTGTTTATGGCGATATCATAGTTTTGGTCAAATGCCGCCTGACTGTTGGAACGCATGCGCTCGAGGATATCGCTTGCTAAAATACTGGCTTGAGTTTTGAGATCCGCTGATTGATTGCTTTTAAGTGTGGTCACCTGAAGATGCGCCATGCCGAGTAGACCAATGGCAAGCACAAATACCGCCACCATGACTTCTAAAAGTGTAAATCCGGTTTGTTTTTGATGATTCATGGACAGGCATTCCCGATTTCTACTCTCGAGCTACCTCGACTATTCAGTGTCACTAGTCTTGCTATGCTGCCTGTAATGCAAAAAGTAACTGTATCATTCACAAGTGAATTATTCACAGAGGCCATTTCACCGGTTGGAAAGAAACGAATACCATTGTTCAATGTGCCACCCGTGCCGATGGTTACTCCGTTAGTTAAAGCGGCTTGTTGAACAAGAAAACAGTCCTGATTTTGAGCGCAGGCATTACCTACAGCATCATTTCTTGATTCATCACCATCCCAATCGGTAAACACATCCCAGCCACTACTCCAATTATTAGCGTTAACAGGCAGTAGCGTAACTTGAACCCCTCGGCGAATAGATTCACTTCTGGCTAATTGCAGGGTTCCCATAAAGTCATTAGCAGCGGTAATGAGGCGGTGGTCACGAATCATTTGACTGAAGCTTGGAGCTGCAATAGATATAACAATAGCGACAACGGCTAAGGTCACCATTAACTCAACTAATGTAAATCCTTGATTAGAACTGTCTTTTTTCATCTAAATACCACCTACTTCTGTCTGATTGTTTTAGCCTCTGGCGCCTCTATAGTCAAGTAAGGAAAACGAGGCTTTGTGCGTTCAGTCTCATAATGAGCAAATTCCTATTTATACAGGCTTAATTAGTGATGATGAAGTCTAACAATGTGAGCGGCAACAGATGGGAAATCTTTGCCGCTATCCCTTGCCTACTCAGTGGTTTTTTTTCAATCTTCTACAGTCTCTCAAGGGCTTATGTGTTTTGGCATGCTTAATGCTCTTACCTACCTAAACACACAATGAGGGGCCGATAATGGCAATTAATTTCGATACTGCGCTGGGGATTCATGCTGATGCACTTAAGGTGCGTACACAGCGTGCTGAGCTTTTAGCGACTAACCTTGCCAATGCTGATACACCCAATTTCAAAGCACAAGACATTGATTTTAGGTCTGCTTTGAACTCAGCAATGGCAGGCGGTGGTGCTGAAGGATTAAAAACCACTAATTCTCAACACTTTCCCACTAACGCGGAATCAAACGGCTTAATGGCTCCACTTCAATACCGTGTTTCTACACAAGATTCGCTTGATGGCAATACGGTCGATGAGGAAGTTGAGCAGGCACAGTTTATGCAAAATGCTGTCCAGTACCAAGCCAGTTTGCAGTTCTTGGGCGGTAAGTTTAGTTCCATCACCAAAGCACTCAGAGGGGAGTAGTCACAATGTCACTATTTAGTATTTTTGATATTGCCGGTAGCGGCATGAGTGCTCAATCACTTCGCTTGAACACCACTGCAAGTAACTTAGCCAATGTCGATAGCGTCAGTAGTAGTATTGACCAGACTTATCGTTCTAGACAACCTGTGTTTGCTACCGTGCTCGATGAGGCTCAAGACGGCATGAAACAGGGCTCGGTTCAGGTACGTGGTGTGGTGGAGAGTCAAGCACCGGTTAGAGAAGAATATAACCCTAGTCACCCCTTGGCGAATGAAGATGGCTATGTTTTCCATTCAAATGTCGACCCGATTACAGAAATGGCCAACATGATGTCTGCTTCACGCTCTTATCAAAACAATATCGAGATAGCCAATACTTCGAAACAATTGTTGTTGAAAACATTACAGTTAGGTCAATAGGGAAGGGCTAAGCGATGGCTGCTATAACAAACTCAAGCACAGACTATAGTTTCTTGAACAAGGTCAAGGCTGAAGACAAAACAAAAAATGATGTCGGTCAGCTTGGGCTGGATGATTTCATGTCTTTAATGACCACTCAGCTGAAAAATCAAGATCCTCTCAAACCGATGGATAATAACCAAATGTTGGCTCAGATTGCCTCATTTGCACAGGTGACAGGGATTGCTGACTTACAATCATCCTTCTCAAATTTTGCCAGCACAATGCAGTCAAACCAAGCGCTGCAAGGCTCATCGCTGGTGGGTAAAACGGTTCTATTTCCTTCCTCTGTTGGTTATATGACAGCGGCGGATGGTATGAAGGGCCAAGTTAATGTAGCGGAAAAAGTGACTGACTTGAAAGTTACTGTTTACGACGAAGCAGGTAAAAAAGTCAGAACAATCGAAATGGGTACAGCGTCTGGTTTTACACCATTTACATGGGATGGGCTCGATGACAATGGCGAAGCCATGCCAGAAGGTGCCTATCAATTTAAGGCTACAGGTACCGTTGATGGCGCGAATACTGCATTCGCAACAGGTATAGAAGCTCAAGTATCAAGTGTTTCGATAAGTTCAGATGATGGACTGTATTTGAATATAGAAGGCATTGGTTCAGTTGCTTTCAGTGAAGTAGTTGAAATTACCTAGGAGAATTAATTATGTCATTTAGTACAGCACTCAGTGGATTGAATGCGGCTAATGCCGATCTAAACGTCAAATCGAACAATATTGCGAACGTGAATACAACAGGCTTTAAAATGTCACGAGCTGAGTTTGGGGATGTATTTGCCGTATCAGCATTTGGTTCATCCAGCAGAACGGCAATCGGTAGCGGGACTGTATTACAAAACGTCGCTCAGCAGTTTAATCAAGGCAATCTTGAGTTTACTGAAAACTCACTAGATTTAGCTATCAGCGGCGAGGGTTTTTTTGCGCTTGCACCTACATTAGACAGCGGTGAAGTCATTTATTCACGAGCCGGTGAGTTCGGTGTAGATAACAATGGTTACATTGTGTCTAACGAAGGGTGGTATCTAAGAACTTTTCCAGTGGATGCCCAAGGGAACATTTCAGCAACAAGTATGAATGCGACCTCGCCAATTCAATTGCCGGCTTCTGTCGGTGCGCCTGAAGCGACAACAGAGTTGACTATTGCGACGAATCTTCCTTCGACGTCTCCGGGTATTATTGACTCGGGTACCGGTAATATTCTTGCAATCGATCCGACAGATGATGAAACCTACAGTTTTACTACATCTGCCACTATTTACGACTCACTTGGTAATGAACATATTGTCACCACCTATTACCAGCATATTGATGAATCTGCACTAGATGGCGGTGTAGCCGTCGGCGATAATCAATGGCAAATGGCTGTCTATGTAGATGGTGGTGATGTCAAAGGCGGTACGGCTGGTGTGCCTTATGCGCTAGAAACCGATGCGCGTATCAGTTTTAATGCCAATGGTCTATTAAATTCTGTTGATGCTGACCCAAGCACGGCTGCGATAGAAGATGTCAACCTCGCCTTTACCGATGGCGCGCCCACTGAATGGCTGAGTGGTGCTGAAACGCAAGCGATCGCACTGTCATTAAGAGGTTCAACTCAAAATTCAGGCGCATTTAACGTCGGGGCATTGACGGTAAATGGTTTCCCTACCGGTCGTTTGACTGGGGTTCAAGTTAGTGAAGAAGGTCTGATTAGAGCGCAGTACAGTAATGGACAAGCAATTCCAATTGGGAAAATTGCAATGGGGAACTTTTCTAACACACAAGCCTTGAACAAAATTGGTAGTACCGCGTGGAAAGAAACGACTGACTCAGGTCCGGTTATTGCCGGTGAAGCATCAACAGGTAGTTTTGGTCAAATTCAAGCGGGCGCACTTGAAACCTCGAATGTCGACTTAACGGCTGAGTTAGTTGGTTTGATTACTGCTCAACGTAATTTCCAGGCTAATTCGAAAGCCATTGAGACTAACAATACCATTACTCAAACTATTATCCAGTTAGGGTAATAAGCTGATAACACTGTTTATTTGTTCACATAGAGGTTGCCATTATGGATCGTAGTTTATTTATTGCCATGAACGGTGCTCAGCAAACCATGCTGGCACAGGCCGCTAACGCGAATAATCTCGCTAATGTGAACACAACAGGATTTAGAGCAGACTTTGAGCAATTCAGGAGTATGCCGGTGTTTGGTGAAGGCCTTCCCAGCCGCGTTTATTCTATGACGGAGCGGCCACAAACTGACTATCAAATGGGCTCTGTCCAGTCGACGGGTAGAGATCTTGATATTTCCGTTCAGGGCGATGGCTTTATTGCCGTTCAAGGTAAAGATGGTCGTGAGGGGTATACCCGAGCAGGTGATTTACATATTACAGCTGAGGGGCAACTCGTCACCGGCACAGGTTTGGCAGTTATGGGAGAAGGTGGTCCGATTGCTATTCCACCTTCAGAGTCGATTGAAATTGGTTCAGACGGCACAATTTCGATCCGACCCATCGGTGAGGCGGCAAATGCTGTTGCCGTGTTAGACAGAATCAAGCTAGTCAAACCAGATTTAGCCAATCTATTTAAAGACAGTGATGGCTTGATGCGAATGCAAGATGGTTCTGAAGCACCATTGGATGCAACGGTTAAAGTCGCTTCAGGTACGCTGGAAAGCAGCAATGTCAATGCTGTTGGTGCCTTAGTGAATATGATTGAATTACAGCGTCAATATGAAATGCAAATAAAAATGATGGATACCACCAAACAAAATGCTGATGCTTCGGCACGTTTAATGCAGATGGAGTAGAAAGTGATGACAACACCATCGCATGAAACATTAGGAGAACAGGTATGAACCAAGCCTTATGGATTGCTAAAACAGGTCTTGATGCACAACAAACACGTATGTCAGTGATTTCTAATAATCTGGCTAACGTCAACACAACTGGATTTAAGCAAGATCGTGCTGTGTTCGAAGACTTGCTATACCAAACAATCAGACAGCCCGGTGCTCAGTCATCTACGAGTACTCAGTTGCCTTCAGGCTTAATGATTGGTACCGGTGTTAGAACGGTAGCCACTGAAAAACTTCACACTCAAGGCAATATCGTACAGACACAAAATGCCCTAGATATTGCGATTAATGGACGAGGTTTCTTTCAGATTTTGCAACCTGACGGCACCCTAGCTTACACACGTGATGGTACATTCCAGTTAAACTCTGATGGTCAGGTTGTTATGTCAAACGGCTACGAACTTGAACCTGCCATGACGGTTCCACCTGATGCACAAAGTATTACTGTTGGCTCCGATGGTACCGTAAGTGTTACCCAGCCCGGAGCTGCCACACCCACAATCATTGGTAATATTGAGCTGGCAGATTTTGTGAACCCAACGGGCCTTCAGCCGATGGGAGAAAACTTATTCCAAGAAACCGGTGCCAGTGGCACGCCGATCACTGGTACCCCTGGTCTTGATGGTATCGGTTCGGTTATTGGTGGATCACTTGAAACATCCAATGTGAATGTGGTGACAGAGCTGATAAACATGATCGAGACACAGCGTGCTTATGAAATGAATTCAAAAGCAATATCTACCTCTGATCAAATGCTGCAATACGCTAGTCAAAATCTATAAGAATCTGATGAGGTAGCTATCATTGATAGCAACCTATCTGCTTAGCCTAATTAGCCTTTCCAAATTCTCCATCTTCAGCTGAAATATATGGCATGAAGCATGCATCGTTATTGTTATAACGATGTTGTTGTTGTGGAGTGTCAATATGAAATCGACGACCTTACTTTTACTTATAGTAACGATTACTTTATTGGTGGGATGTAAAACCAATGAGGTAAAACGTGATCCTGCCTACGCAGCAGTTCGACCTATGCCTGTCGCAACACCAGAAAGTCAGGATGGCGCGATCTTTAATGTGCGGAATAATATCGCTCTTTTTGAAGATTATCGGGCTCGTCGAGTCGGCGATATTTTGACAGTCAAGCTTGAAGAGCAGACGGATGCTGAAAAAGAATCCGAAACGACCGTAAGTAAGTCAAATAGCAACGGAATTGATAATCCTACTTTATTTGGTACAACCCCCCAATTCAGCTTGCCAAAACAATTACCTCTGGCTAACACGTCCGACAATAACCTTGCCTTCGGGCTGGGTTCAAATAGTGATTTCAGCGGCCAAGGGGATAGTGATCAAAATAACAAATTAAGCGGCAATATCAGTGTGTCGGTGGTCGAAGTGTTGCCGAATGGCAATATGGTTGTGCGCGGTGAACGTGTCATCACCATCAATCAAGGTAATGAATATATTAGACTTTCTGGCATGATCAGCCCACGTGATATTGAAGCAGATAACACTATTTCGTCGGTAAGAATTGCTGATGCACAAATCTCCTATGTGGGGGATGGTCCTACCAATGATGCAAATGTAGTGGGGTGGTTAAGCCGCTTCTTTATCAGTGCTCTAATGCCGTTCTAAAAGGTGATGAAGATGAGAATTAAAATCCTTTTGTGTGTGAGCTTGTTGATTAGTTCGTTTGCTGTTGAGGCGGAGCGTGTCAAAGATTTAGCCTCTATTGCCGGCGTTCGAAATAACCAACTTATTGGTTATGGCTTGGTCGTAGGCCTGAATGGAACGGGTGATAAAACAAAATTTACCGGACAAAGCCTCAGAAATATGCTGGTGGAAATGGGCATTAATATTCCTCCTGGTACTGATCCGAAAAGTAAAAATGTTGCCGCTGTTTCTATTCATGCGGACTTACCCCCCTTTGTGAAACCAGGACAAACCATTGACGTGACGGTGTCTTCATTGGGTGATGCGAAAAGTCTTCGTGGCGGTAGTTTATTAATGACTCCTCTGAAAGGGGCTGATGGACAAATCTACGCCATGGCCCAAGGTAATTTGATTGTGGGTGGCTTTGGGGCTGATGCTGCTGATGGCTCAAGGCTCACAGTAAATATCCCCAGTGCTGGTCGTGTGCCTAATGGAGCGACGGTTGAGCGTGCTGTCAGGAATGCATTCAATGTCGGTGATTACATCATTTTGAATTTACACAACCCTGATTTCACAACAGCGAGTCGCTTAAGTGATGCCATTAATCATACCTTAGGGAAAAGTACGGCTTTCTCGATGGATGCATCATCTATTAAAGTCAATGCACCTCGTGATCCCAATCAGCGAGTACCTTTTTTATCCTTAATCGAGAACCTAGAATTAAATCCGGGGGAAGCACCCGCTCGTGTTATTGTCAACTCACGCAGTGGCACAATTGTTATTGGACAACATGTTCGCGTCAGTCCTGCTGCTGTGACCCATGGTAATTTATCTGTGACCATTTCAGCTAACCCTGAGGTGAGCCAGCCCAATGCATTCTCTCAGGGGCAGACAGTTGTGACGCCTAATTATGATATCGAAGTCACGGCTGAAGACAGTCGGATGTTTGTATTCGATCCTGGTGTGTCATTGGACGATATTGTCAGAGCCGTTAATCAAGTGGGAGCAGCTCCTGGTGATTTAGTCGCTATTCTTGAGGCGCTTAAACAAGCGGGTGCTCTAAAGGCTGAATTGGTTGTTATTTAGATGACAGCTAACTCTAATATTTCACAATCAGCCGTAGACTTTCATGGTCTGAATCAATTGCGTGAGCAGGCGATAAAAAATACTGACAAAAATCAGACATTGAAACAAGTGGCCGGTCAGTTTGAATCCTTGTTTGTCACCATGATGCTTAAATCAATGCGTCAGGCTAGTTTAGGTGATGGGATTTTTGATTCGTCGCAAAGCAAAATGTATCAAGATATGGCAGATCAACAGCTAGCATCTGATTTATCTATGAATGGTGGCTTGGGATTACAAGATGTCATCATCAGACAACTCGGCGGTGATGAGTCTGCATTAGCAACTTCTGCTGCAAAAGCTAACCAAGCCTATAGCATTGACACCGTCACAATTAGACCTGCATTAGTGGCAAAAATGAATCAGCAGATGATGGAGAAAATTCGAGAAATTCATGCTGAAACCAATTCTAATACTACGGAATACGACCATTCGAAAGTACATACTAAGCGGTTTAACTCACCTAGCGAGTTTGTAGAGGCGCTGTGGCCACAAGCACAAAAAGCAGCTGAGAAATTAGGTGTTAGCCCCGAGCTATTACTGTCGCAAGCGGCGTTAGAAACCGGTTGGGGCAAACATGTCATCAGCAATAAAGCCGGTGAGTCGAGCTTTAACTTGTTCAACATTAAAGCGAACCCCAGCTGGGATGGTGATTTTGTCGCTAAGAATTCTCTCGAATATCGAGACGGTATTCCGGTTAACGAAATCAGTCATTTCAGAGCCTATGACAGTTACCAAGATAGTTTTGATGACTATGTCAACTTCATTGAAACTCAGCCTCGCTATCAAAAAGCATTGCAGTATACGTCTGACCCTGAGGCCTTTATTGAACAGCTGCACAAAGCCGGTTATGCCACTGATCCGAACTATGCCAATAAAGTGAAGCAAATCATGAATGGTGATTTCTTGGCACGAATTTCGCTGGATACAGACTATGCAGATAATCGCTAATCTATTAAGGAAATTGTCATGGGCCTGTTAGGAATTGGAACATCAGCATTGCTGACAGCGCAGGGTGGCTTATCAACGACAAGTCACAATATCAGTAATGTTAATACTGAAGGCTTTACGCGGCAGCGAGTTAATCAAGCCACTAACCTCCCTGATTACAGGGGCGATCAATACTTTGGCACCGGCGTTAATGTTTCATCAATTGAACGTATTTACGATACATTTTTAGCCAGCCAAGTTAGAAATTACACCTCACAAGAAGCTGCTCAGAGTAGCTATCTAGGTTATTCGCAACAAGTAGATGATCTTCTGGGGTCGGAAAGCTTGGGATTGAGTGGTGGTATAAACGAATTTTTTAACGCAGTTAATGAGTTATCAAACGATCCTACGTCTGTAGCAGCTAGACAATTAATGCTGACCCAAGGGGATTTGTTAGCCAACCGTTTCAATACACTCGATGCGCAGCTCACAAGTCTCGATCAACAGGTGGACTATGACCTCACCGTGGCCGTCGACGGTGTTAATAATTTAGCCAGAGGTATAGCTGACCTCAACCAAGCCGTTATTGAAGCGAGAGGGTCAGGCAGTTCACCCAATGATTTATTAGACCAACGTGATCAATTACTAAGAGAGTTATCTGGCTTAGTATCCGTCACAAGTGTTGAGCAGTCTAATGGGTCTGTTACGGTTTTGGTGGGTAACGGTCAAGCACTTGTCGCCGGAAATACTAGCCTACAACTATCAACCATTACCGACTCATCCACGACACCCCCAAGGTTGGCAATTGGTTACGGCAATAACCAAGTCAATATCAGCGGCCAACTATCCGGTGGCAGTATTGGTGGTGCTTTAGAGTTTCGTGAAACGGTTGTTGATGATGTAAGAACTCAGTTAAATGTACTCGCTCAGTCAGTAGTAGAAGGCTTTAATGCCGTTCACAACAACACGACTAACTTGGCAAATGGTGGTCAAGGATCCGTCGATTTTAATGGTAATGATGGCGGGGACTTTTTTGACCCGGCAAATATTACCGCCGCGACTATTTCATTAGCCATCACGGATCCACTTGAAATTGCCGCTTCATCCAAGTTTGATGCTGCTACTGGCTTAACTAATATTTCAGGCACAGGTAATAATGAAAACGCCTTGGCTCTAGCACAATTAGAAACTGATAAAACACTGGTCAATGTTGGTGGTGGGGTGACGCGATCATTATCTGACCAATATGCGGTAGTCGTCTCAGATGTGGCAACAAGGACGAAGCAAGCCGATGCCAGCCAAGAAACGCAGCTTGCTCTATTGCAGCAGACTCGCCAGCGGTTTGATGCTGTGGGTGGTGTCAATCTAGATGAAGAAGCCGCTCAGCTGATCAAATATCAGCAGGCTTATCAGGCTGCATCACAGATTATCATCGTATCAAACACGATATTTGACACACTGATTGCAGCTGTCTAGGAGATTAATATGCGTATTTCCACAT
>DRHY01000210.1 GCA_011052985.1 Methylophaga thalassica | reverse complement strand
GCTGATCAGCAAAGATAACGGTATCTTTCAAGCCTAAACGACGGTAACAAGTATTAATCACATCGCCGATAGCTTTTTTCGTCATTGCGCGGTCGACAACTGAGAATGGTAGACCTTTTGGAACAATGCCAAACAAGATCGCACGGCCTACTGTTGTTTCAATGCGAAGACGACGAGTTTGCTCAGGCTCAGGTAGCGTGACATCGGTTTCTTCTAAACGAACAGTTACTTTAGCGTGCAGTGAAACGGCACGATTGTCATATGCACGACGTAGCTCAGATAAATCAGCAAAGGTACTACCTTCGCCTTTTTCATTTACACGATCACGAGTCATATAGTACAGACCCAAGACAACGTCCTGAGAAGGAATAATGACTGGCTCACCATTTGCTGGCGACAAAATGTTGTTGGTAGCCATCATCAAAGAACGCGCTTCTAGCTGTGCTTCTAGTGATAATGGAACGTGGACAGCCATTTGGTCACCGTCAAAGTCAGCATTGAAGGCACTACAAACAAGAGGGTGAAGCTGAATCGCTTTACCTTCAATCAGTAGTGGTTCAAATGCTTGAATACCTAATCTATGCAACGTTGGTGCACGGTTAAGCATGACAGGATGTTCACGAATAACATCTTCAAGAATATCCCACACTTCTGGACCTTCACGTTCGACCATTTTCTTAGCGGCTTTAATAGTTGTCGCTAAACCTGCACGTTCTAACTTTCCGTAGATAAATGGTTTGAATAGCTCTAACGCCATTTTCTTAGGTAGGCCACACTGATGTAATTTCAAGTATGGACCAACAACGATAACCGAACGACCTGAATAGTCGACACGTTTACCCAGCAAGTTTTGACGGAAACGACCTTGTTTACCCTTGATCATGTCAGCCAAAGATTTCAATGGCATACGGTTTGTACCAGTGATTGCGCGACCACGGCGACCGTTATCTAATAAAGCATCAACTGATTCTTGCAGCATACGTTTTTCATTGCGAACAATGATGTCTGGTGCATTTAAATCAAGCAGCCTTTTCAAACGATTATTACGGTTGATCACACGGCGGTATAGATCATTCAAATCTGATGTCGCAAAACGTCCACCATCAAGAGGAACCAATGGGCGAAGATCTGGTGGTAGGACAGGAAGAACTTCCATCACCATCCACTCTGGTTTATTGCCAGATTCGTGGAATGCTTCCATTAATTTCAGACGTTTTGTCAGTTTTTTGATTTTAGTTTCTGAATTGGTGCCATCGATATCTTCACGAATGGTTTCAATTTCTTTTACAACATTGATGTTGCGTAAAAGTTGTTGAACGGCTTCAGCACCCATACGTGCATCAAATTCGTCACCATATTCTTCAACAGCTTGCATAAAGGTTTCGTCAGACAACAACTGGCCTTTTTCAAGAGGTGTCATGCCTGGGTCAACAACGATAAATGCTTCAAAGTATAAAACACGTTCGATATCACGCAGTGTCATATCTAAGAATAAGGAAATTCTTGATGGTAATGACTTTAAGAACCAGATGTGCGCTACTGGGCTGGCCAATTCAATGTGACCCATACGCTCACGACGTACTTTGGCTACAGTGACTTCAACACCACATTTTTCACAAATAACACCACGGTGTTTCAAGCGTTTGTATTTACCACACAAACATTCGTAGTCTTTTACTGGACCAAAAATTTTGCAGCAGAACAAACCCTCACGTTCTGGTTTAAACGTACGATAGTTGATGGTTTCAGGTTTTTTAACTTCACCAAAAGACCATGACCTCACCATTTTAGGTGAGGCAAGGCCAATTTTAATGGCGTCAAATTCTTCTGGCTGAGTTTGTTGCTTTAACAAGTTAAGCAAGTCTTTCATCTTTCATTCTCCGCTGCCGCATAACGGCTAATATCTTGATTATCTGTAGTCACTCTATTAGGTCTATTCATCAACTAAGTCGACATCGATACCTAGAGAACGAATCTCACGAGTAAGTACTTTGAATGACTCAGGCATGCCTGCATCCATTCGATAATCACCATCAACGATGTTTTTGTAGATCTTAGTACGACCATTCACATCATCTGATTTAACAGTCAACATTTCTTGCAGTGTATATGCAGCACCATAAGCTTGAAGTGCCCAAACCTCCATCTCACCGAAACGCTGACCACCGAATTGAGCTTTACCACCCAGCGGTTGCTGAGTAACCAAGCTGTACGGCCCAGTTGAACGAGCATGCATTTTGTCATCAACCAAGTGGTTCAGTTTAAGCATATGCATGTAGCCAATCGTCACTGGACGATGAAAGAAATCACCTGTACGACCGTCAATTAATCTAGCTTGACCACTACGTGGTAAACCAGCTAATTCAAGCATATTTTTGATTTCATCTTCGTCAGCACCATCAAAGACTGGTGTCGCCATTGGCACACCACCTTGTAGGTTCTTAGCTAGCTCAATCACTTCATCATCAGATAATGAGTCAAGATCTTCTTTGGTACCACTTGTGTTATAGACTTTATCCAAGAAGCCACGCAGTTCAGCAATACCGCGCTGTTGAACCAACATCTCTTCTATTTTGTAGCCTAGACCACGCGCTGCCCAACCTAAATGCACCTCAAGGATCTGACCGATATTCATACGTGAAGGTACACCCAATGGATTCAACACGATATCTACTGGTCGACCATCTTCTGTGTATGGCATGTCTTCAACAGGAACGATGTTTGAAATAACACCTTTGTTACCGTGACGACCGGCCATTTTATCACCCGGTTGTATACGACGCTTAACGGCTAAGAACACTTTAACCATACGTTGCACACCTGGTGCTAGGTCATGGCCTGACGTTAATTTTTCTTTCTTAGTTTCAAACGCATCATCCATTTCTTGACGATACTGTTTCAAATGCGTATTAGCTTGTTCCAAAAGTGTATTCAACTCTTCAGACTGCATACGAATATCAAACCATTTCGCATGCTCAAGACCTTCTAAATACTCTTTTGTTAATTTAGAACCGGCTTTTTGACCTGGAGCAGACTCTGCAACATTGCCCGTTAAGTTACGCTCTAGACGCTCAAATACGTCTTCAACCATGATACGGTTTTGATCTTTAAGATCAGCCCAAACTTTTTCAAGTTCTGCTTTCTCAATTTCCTGAGTACGATCATCTTTATCAACGCCATCTCTAGTGAAGACTTGGACGTCGATAACGGTTCCGTATGTACCTGATGGAACACGCAACGATGAATCTTTTACATCAGCGGCTTTTTCACCAAAGATTGCGCGTAGTAATTTTTCTTCCGGTGTAAGTTGCGTTTCACCTTTAGGTGTTACTTTACCAACTAGAATGTCACCAGGTTTGACTTCTGCACCGACATAGACAATGCCTGACTCATCTAGTTTTGCTAAAGCGCTTTCACTGACATTAGGAATATCACTGGTAACTTCTTCAGTGCCTAATTTAGTATCACGAGCTAAACAGTTAAGTTCTTGAATGTGAATAGTAGTAAAACGATCTTCTTCGACCACTCGTTCTGATACTAAAATCGAATCCTCAAAGTTATAACCATTCCAAGGCATAAATGCCACTAGAATGTTTTGACCAAGTGCTAATTCACCTTTATCTGTAGATGGGCCATCAGCCAAAACATCTCCAGCAGCAATAACATCACCTGGTTTAACAATTGGTTTCTGATTAATACAGGTACTTTGATTCGAACGTGCATATTTGATCAGGTTGTAGATATCTACCCCTGATTCCGAACCTTCTGTTTCTTCATCAGTAACGCGAATAACGATACGGCTGGCATCAACAGTATCGACAATACCACCACGTTTTGCAGTCACCATAACACCAGAATCTTGCGCTACAACACGCTCGATACCAGTACCAACAAGTGGTTTATCAGCACGCAATGTAGGCACAGCCTGACGTTGCATGTTCGATCCCATCAAGGCACGGTTAGCATCATCATGCTCAAGGAAGGGAATCAGTGATGCAGCTACTGATACTACTTGGCGTGGTGAAACATCCATGAACTGTACTTGTTCTGAAGGCGTCAGTGATGATTCACCTCGGTGACGACAATGAACCATATTTTCAGCAATTGAATTATCATCATTCAGTGCGATAGTGGCCTGAGCAATTTTGTATTCGCCCTCATCAATCGCTGAAAGGTAAACGATGTCATCCGTTGCTTTGCTATCAACAACACGACGGTAAGGTGTTTCGATGAAACCATACTCGTTCGTTCTTGCGTATGTAGCTAGTGAGTTAATTAGACCGATATTCGGTCCCTCTGGTGTTTCGATAGGACATACACGGCCATAGTGTGTTGGATGCACGTCACGAACTTCGAAGCCTGCACGTTCACGTGTCAAACCACCAGGGCCTAATGCAGAAACACGACGTTTATGTGTTACTTCAGACAATGGATTATTTTGATCCATAAACTGAGATAATTGGCTTGAACCAAAGAACTCTTTGATCGCTGCAGCAACTGGTTTTGCATTGATCAGCTGTTGTGGCATCAAACCTTCTGATTCAGCTATGCTTAGGCGTTCACGAACGGCACGCTCTACACGAACAAGACCAACACGGAATTGGTTTTCAGCCATTTCACCAACGCTACGTACGCGACGATTGCCTAAGTGGTCGATATCGTCAACGATACCGTTACCATTTCGTATTTTGATCAGTTCCTTCAATACGTCAAGGATGTCTTCTTTTGACAGAATACCTACGCCTGTCATTTCTTCGCGGCCAAGACGACGGTTGAATTTCATACGACCGACGTTAGATAGGTCATAGCGATCTAGCGTGAAAAATAAACTCGTGAAGAGATTTTCTGCCGCGTCTTCAGTAGGTGGTTCACCAGGACGCATCATACGGTAAATTTCGACTTTCGCTTCTAATGCACTTTTTGTTTCATCCAGACGCATAGTGTCTGACATGAATGGGCCATCATCTAAGTCGTTTGCATAGATTGTGTCGATAGTATTGATATCGAAGCGTTCGAATGCGCCTAATAGATCATCACTTATCTCATCATTAGCTGTGGCTAATAATTCACCAGTCTCTGGATCGATAATATCATTGGCAATACGTTTACCAATTAGGAAATCGGCAGGGACAGTCAGTGACGTCATTCCTGCTTTTTCCATCTGACGTGTGTGGCGACCAGTGATTTGACGTTCTGCTTCAACTAGAACTTCATCGTCTGGTGTTCTGATTTCGAACGGAACAGATTGCCCTCTCAAACGCTGAGGTTCTAGGGCCATTTCAAAACTGTCACCTTTTCTAACAAAAGTATCAGTACTGAAAAAGATTTCTAATATTTCTTGGTTGCTGTAACCAAGCGCACGTAACAACACAGTCGCAGGTAATTTACGACGACGATCGATACGTACAAAAACTGAATCTTTAGGATCAAATTCAAAGTCTAACCATGAACCCCGGTAAGGAATAACACGAGCATTAAACAGAATTTTGCCTGAAGAATGTGTTTTACCACGGTCACTATCGAAGAACACACCAGGTGAACGGTGAAGTTGCGATACAATGACACGTTCTGTCCCGTTAATGACAAAGTTGCCTTTTTCAGTCATCAGTGGGATTTCACCCATGTAGACTTCTTGCTCCTTAATGTCTTTAACGACTTTTGATTTCGCTGGTGCATCTTTATCGTAAATGACAAGACGCATTTTCACTCTTAAAGGTGCAGCATAAGTCACACCACGCAATTGACACTCTTTGACGTCAAATGATGGCGTGCCTAAACGGTAGCTGACATATTGAAGCTCAGCCATGCCGGTATGGCTTTTGATTGGGAATACAGATTCAAAAGCGGCATGAAGCCCTTTGGCTCCGCGCTCATCTGCAACTACGCCCATTTGCAGGAAATCCTGATAGGAATTAACCTGGGTCGCTAGAAGGTTTGGAACTTTCAAGACACTTGGACGCTTGCCAAAATCTTTACGAATCCGTTTTTTCTCGGTAAACGTATAGGCCATTTATTACACCTCGAAGAACGTCCTGAATTCAATGGTAAGAAACTCAGGAATGATTGTTTTCTTAATGGTCGATATTTTGTACCGACCAGCAACGGAAAAAGGCCGGTGACTTATGTCACCAGCCAATTTCATTTCGCAACAACCCTCAGGCTATTGCGATATGTGGAGCAGTTACTTAAGTTCAGCAGCTGCGCCAGCTTCAGTCAATTGTTTCAGAACGTCTTCAGCTTCAGCTTTTTCTACGCCTTCTTTCACTGTAGCAGGTACGCCTTCAACCATGTCTTTCGCTTCTTTCAAGCCAAGACCTGTGATGCCACGGATAACTTTGATGACAGATACTTTATTGTCACCGAAGCTAGTCATTACAACATCAAATTCAGTTTGTTCAGCAGCAGCAGCGCCGCCTTCAGCAGGTGCAGCAGCAGCAGCAACAGGTGCAGCAGCAGTTACGCCAAATTTTTCTTCCATTGCTTCGATCAAATCAACGATCTCAACAACGGTCATATTGGAAATCGCTTCCAAGATATCGTCTTTAGATACAGCCATGATATTTTTCCTATTTCAAGCTTACAGAATTTAATTGCACACTCAATTCCAAATAGAATTAAGCAGCGTCTTTCGCGTCGCGAACAGCCGCGAACGTACGTACCATCTTGCTGGTAGGCGCTTGCAAAGTACGAACAAATTTTTCGATTGGTGCCTTAATGGTACCCATGAACATGCTGATAGCTTGATCGCGAGTTGGCATCTTAGCCAGTCTTTCAACTTCTTCTGCTGGGAATAACTTACCACCCAGTGAAACCATTTTGACTTCGAATTGTTTGTTTGCTTTCGCAAAATCACCCATGACCCGTGCTACAGCACCTGGATCTTCCATAGAGAAGCCAAGTACTAATGGTCCAGTCATTCCTTCCTGCATGCAGGCGAAATCTGTTCCTTCTACAGCACGGCGAGCTAATGTGTTACGAACAACACGTAAATAAACGTTCTCTTTACGCGCTGCAACACGAAGCTCGGTCATTTCAGAAACTGTTAATCCACGATACTCTGCAGCAATTGCAGAATATGCATGGGCAGCTACTTCAGCGACCTCAGCAACGACGGCCTTTTTACCTTGAAGATTTAAAGCCACCTAAGACCTCCTTAGGTTCATTCAAAAACTGAATGAATTGTTGCTAACAAAAGGAAGCAGTAAACCACTTCCACCGTTTACGGTATTCAACGTCAGATATTCTGCAGCTGAACCCGTCTGCGCAGGCTGTTCCATTATCATAACTGGAGCAATTAAAATTGCTTACCTGCGGTCTTAGACGACTCAGTCCGAAGACTGAGCGGTCCAAATTTTTTTAATCTATGCTAGGAAAGATTTATCAACTGTAATACCTGCACCCATGGTGCTAGATATACTTACGCGCTGAATATAAACACCTTTCGCTGAGCTTGGTTTTAACTTATTCAAATCATCAATTAATGCTTGAAGATTTTGACGTAGTGCGTCAGTTTCAAATCCAGCATTACCGATTGGGCAGTGGATAATACCTGCTTTATCTGTGCGGTAACGAACCTGACCAGCTTTAGCATTAGTGATGGCTTCAACAACGTTTGGTGTAACCGTACCTACTTTAGGGTTAGGCATTAGACCACGTGGACCTAACACTTGACCAAGTGTACCAACGATACGCATCGCATCAGGTGTCGCAATGACGACATCAAAGTCCATATTGCCAGCTTTGATTGATTCAGCTAAGTCTTCGAAACCTACAATGTCAGCACCAGCTTCTTTAGCCGCATCAGCATTTGCACCTTGAGCAAAGACAGCTACGCGAACTGTTTTACCTGTACCGTTTGGAAGTACTGTCGAGCTACGGACAACTTGATCTGATTTACGTGGATCAACGCCTAGGTTGATAGAAACATCGATTGATTCTATGAACTTAGCTGATGCATTTTCTTTAACAAAGTTTAACGCTTCATCAATTGAAAATACTTTGCCGTCTTTTAATTTTTCGCGAATAGCGCGGGTTCTTTTGCTTAATGTAGCCATTATTCGACACCTTCAGTATTCAGACCCATGCTACGAGCAGTGCCTGCAATTGTTCTAACAGCAGCATCTAAATCAGCGGCAGAAAGATCTGGCATTTTTGTGTTTGCGATTTCTTCTAACTGCGCGCGAGTGACAGTACCGACTTTGTCGGTATTTGGTTTGCTGCTACCACTTTTAAGGCCAGCTGCTTTTTTCAATAAGATTGATGCAGGTGGTGTTTTAGTGATGAAAGTGAAACTCTTGTCGTTATATACAGTGATAACAACAGGAATCGGCAAGCCATTTTCCAAGTTTTGTGTTTGTGCATTAAAGGCTTTACAGAACTCCATGATGTTCACGCCTTTTTGACCTAATGCAGGACCTACTGGTGGACTTGGGTTAGCTCCGCCTGCAGGCACTTGTAGCTTGATATAAGCATCAATTTTCTTTGCCATGTTTACTCCTTGTGGGTACGAACGCTTTACAGCTCCCCGTTAATAATCCAGCTGGGCTGGTAATTTTCTTTTTAGCCTTTTGCTACTTGGCTAAACTCAAGCTCTACTGGTGTTGACCGTCCGAAGATAACCACTTCAACACGCATTTTGCTCTTTTCATAATTGACTTCTTCTACGACACCGGTGAAATCATTGAATGGTCCATCTGTAACACGGACAACTTCACCAGGCTCGAATAAAACTTTAGGACGCGGGCTTTCAGCGCCATCTTGAACTCGTTGTAGAATTTGGTTTGCTTCAGCTTCAGTGATTGGAGCTGGGCGGTCTCCTGTACCACCAATGAATCTCAACACACGTGGTAAGTCATTAACCACATGCCATGTTTCATCATCCATTTCCATATTAACTAGAACATAGCCTGGAAAGAATTTTCTTTCACTCTTACGTTTTTGTCCTTCTTTCATTTCAACGACTTCTTCAGTCGGAACCAGGATTTCACCAAACTTGTCTTGAAGCTCTAGACGTGTAATGCGTTCTTCTAGAGAACGTTTCACTTGTGCTTCAAAGCCCGAGTAAGCTTGAATTACATACCAACGTTTGCTCATCTGAAAACCTGTTTTATACTGTTAGAGCGCGTACCGCCCAACCTAATAAAGAATCGATACCCCATAACATCAAGGCTACTATCATTACCATTAGAATAACTACTAATGTTGTTTGAACAGTTTCCTGACGTGAAGGCCATACCACTTTTCGCACTTCAACATTTGTGTCTCTGATATAGGACATAACTGTTGAACCCACTGTTGTTTTCGATGCTAAGAACAATGAAATTCCTGCAACGAATAATAAGCCTAGTACGCGAAGCAATGTTGAATACTCTGAATAGGTATAAAACAAAGCAATCGCAGCTGCCATTAAGACAACTGCGATGATTAATTTGATATTGTCTGCCATTTTTTGTTACATATCCGCTTTGAGGAAAACATATGATGGCAGGCCAGGAGGGAATCGAACCCCCAACCTACGGTTTTGGAGACCGTCGCTCTGCCAATTGAGCTACTGGCCTATCATATGCTCTCAAAAAATACTGGGTACCTGTGCACCCAGTAGTGTGGCATCCTTTAACTATTCGACGATTTTACTAACGACGCCAGCACCAACTGTGCGACCGCCTTCACGAATAGCAAAACGTAACCCTTCTTCCATCGCAATCGGTGCGATTAAAGTTACGTCCATTTTTACGTTATCACCCGGCATAACCATTTCTACGCCTG
>DRHY01000209.1 GCA_011052985.1 Methylophaga thalassica | reverse complement strand
ATATAGCTTTGATTGAAGAGCAAGTCAAAGCTGGTATTAGGTCTGAGGTAACAGCAGCTAAAGAACTTCAAGATGTTAGGAATGAAATTATTACTCTTGAACAGACTCGTGTGTCTCTTTTGCAAGATGAGTCTGATATTCTCGCAGCTACAGCTGATGCTCTTGAATCTATTTTAGGTCTTATTAAAGACAACGTATTGTTGCACCGTCTTTTGAATATTATCTTAGCTGGAATCAAAATTAAACAAACTAATAATCTTAGAGAGCAGCAGAAAGCAACCAAGGAAGCTACTTCTTTACTTGACAAGCTTCGTACTATAGTCGGTGTTATCATAGAAGGTGCCGCTGCGTTTAATTCATTCTTCAATGCTATTGGTTTAAACATAATAGCAGACCTGGCTACAGAAGTTAGCACTTTCGCTGCTGCTCTTGTTGACCTAGTTGGTACTGGCGAAGGAGAAGACACAAAAAGTGCGTTGTCAGGTGCTCTTGATAGTATTCAATCATTTATTGCGGTTATTCCCGTTGTAGGAAAATTAATAGCGTCAGGTATTGCTATATTCAAATTGTTTTCTAGTTTATTTGGTGGTGCTGCTAGGCGACTGGCTGATGAGATTAAAGAATCTATCAAAGCTATTAATCTTGCTTTCTCCGCTGGTACGGCTGAATTGAAAGATACTATCAATGCTCTTGAAGCTGAACGTGCTCGTACTTTCCAACTTGAACGAGAGAAAGGTGGTAAAGACGAAGCCAAAAAACTCCGTGAAGACATAGACAAACAATTAGCAAGTCTAAAACGTCAACAAAAAGAAATACTGGAAGGATTCGCGTTTGATTTGGGACTTCGTCGTATCGGTGCTGGTTTCCAATCATTTGCTCGTGATGTGCAGCAGGCTTTAAAAACTGTACAGGAGTTTCTAGGTGCGGGTGGTACATTGGCGCAAGCATCAGAGTTTCTGAGTTTGGTTCTTCGCGACCTGCGTGATACTTTGACTGGAGATGTTCGAGATGCTCAAGTTGAAGTGTTAGAACGTGCTCGCGCCCTGATAGAGTTGGAGCGTCAGCGTGAAGAATTGATTAAAGCTAATGAGCAGAGAATCCGTGACATATTGTCAGAAGGATTGGTTGAGCGTGACCTGACTGTAGCGCAGAGAAAAGCTAGAAGTTTGGCAGAGCAAACAGATGAGTTTGCAAAACAGCTTATAGAATTGGAGCAGCAGATAGAACTTAGTGAAGCTCTACTTGCTGTTGAACGGAGTATCGTTGACGCTTCTATTGACCTACAAGATGCTGAAATCATCCGTGGTGAGTTGATGCGTATAAATGTTCTCACTAGACAAAAGGAAGTTGAGCTAATACAGCAACAAGCAGAAATTCTTGCTGGTATAACAGAGGAAGCTGGTAGATTTTTCTTGTCCGAAGATTTGTTCCGTCGTTTGACTGACGCTGGTATTTTTGCCGGCATTGGCCCGCGTGAAACAAATATAATCATCAATTTCCCGTTGACTGGCCCAGGTACTCTAACACAGAGTCAAGAAGAACTTTTGCAAGAATTGTTAGAAGATATTTTCAATACAAACCCAGAAAAATTTGGCGGGAGTTCTCCTGTTTAACTATGTCATTTCAACTTCTAAGCGCGGGCAATGATTACAGCCAGTTTATTGCTAGTCGTCTTAGACAGTTGAAACACGTCTGGCGTTTAAATCAACCACAAGTCTTGGAGTTTTCAATAGCTAGTGAAGATAAAACATTTAGTGCGTTTGGTGTGCCTGCTCGTGATGATACTGTAGCACTTCATACTGATAAATTTGGAAACAATACATTCAAAGGGTTCATTAATTCTACTCCAAAAGCTAGAGTTCTTGGTTATAATACTACAGCACCTATCTTTGTTTATGATTTCACGTCAATATCAGAAGAATATCAACTCAATATTCTGAGTGCACGTCTCTCTGTGGTTCCTAATTTAACTGGTCGTAAATCAGGCGACATTATTAAAGTTATGACTGAGTTTTTATTGTCAGGAATATTCGATGTTACTAATGTAGATGATGGCGAATTTCAACCTGATTTTGAAATCAAATCTGGTGAAATATGGAGTGATGTTGTAAAACGATTGGCAGAAAATGATGGGTTCCATTATTGGGTTCTGGACGGGAAGATTTTTTACAAGCCTCTTGGCGATGCCCCGTTTGGTGTATCTTATGACCTTAATACAGACCCCGCAGTGACTGGTTGGAATGTATCTTTAATGAATCCTAATCCAGTAGCAAGTCCGATTAAAAATGATATTATTGTGGTTGGTGGTGATGCGCCTAAAGGTTTTGGCAAAGCTCACTTTATTGGAGATGGTTTTGAAGGTAATTTTAGATTACAGTCGCCAATGTTTGGTTTTGAGGAAACTAAAATACTGGACGACTCGTGGGTTAATGGTAGTGTAAATGATTCTGTGTGGGAGTTGGTAGACCCGACATCGGCAGTTCAGGTAGGAGTACCCAATCTTCAAATCATAGGTGGTAATGGTCTAGGTGCTACGTATTTACGTTTGCACAGAGCGTTGGAACTTGGTGGCCAGCTTCGTCTAATTCATGGTGAATTACAATTTACGGCCGCTAGTGATGGTAGAATAGGCGGTCTTTACAAGAATTTTACTGGATTGACGGATGCAGATTTGGTTGCTGGTTTCAAACTGTCTAAAAACGCTGCTCAAACAGATATACAGGCTATGGTGGATGGTGCAACTGCTGGTTCGACTCTCACTACACAAACAGACCATACTTATGTTCTTATTACTCGTATTCTTGGCCCAGGCCCTTTTGTTTTTCTAAGGCGTTCTGCCTCAAAAAATTCAACCACAGGATTTGGTGGATTTGGCCCGACGTTGGCCGCTAATGTGATTTTTGAAGTTTGGGATTTTGATATTGTTGCTAGTCAAGACCTACTTGACCCCGTGATCACTCGTATTCATGAGGCT
>DRHY01000208.1 GCA_011052985.1 Methylophaga thalassica | reverse complement strand
AGCGTTAGTCACTCGATGGCAGGCGATGCATCAAAATCCAAGCGCTGAACTCAACAAAGTAAAAGAAGCCCAATCGCCTTTAGCTAAAGAAATCATCGTTCATGGTTTAGAAAGACTAGCCCGCCGCTCTCCAAAAGCCAGCTACCAGGAATGGGTACGCTTAAAACAGCGTGTAAACTTTGATGAGCAACAAACCATTCAAATTAGAAAAACGATTGGAAAATGGGCCGCATTAAATCGTGATGATAAGGCCCTAGGCTACTTTGGTGATATCCCCGGAGGGGAATGGCAAGTTCGTGCCGCACTTTGGCAAAAAGACTGGAAAGCAGCCAAGCGTGCGATTGAGTCAATGAATATAGATGAGCGCGGAGAATTACGCTGGCAGTATTGGTTGGCCAGAAGCCAAGCTGGGCTGGGACAAGAAAAAGCGGCGAATATTACCTTCACAAATATCTTGGGAAAGCGCGATTATTATTCATTTTTAGCGGCAGATCGCTTAAATAAACCCTATGCAATGAATCATCATCCTATTCCAGTGACTGATGCCGAGCTAGAGGATCTTAAAAAGCAGCCAGCTATTCAACGTTTGCATGAGTTTTATATGATGGACATGATGCTAGAAGCACGACGTGAAGCCTATCAATTAAAACAGACCCGCCCTACACGCGAACTTGAATTAATTGCTACCCTCACTCATCAATGGGGCTGGCACCATCAAACCATTGCCCTACTTGGACAAGCAAAATATTGGGATGCCTTAGATCTACGGTTTCCTGTGATTCACAGTGAAACCGTAAATTCAGCTGGTAAACATCAAGCAATCGATCCGTCATGGCTTCTTGCTATTGCACGCCAAGAAAGCGCTTTTAATCCTGAAGCACGTTCACATGCAGGGGCAATGGGCTTGATGCAACTGATGCCGAATACAGGTAGGTTAATTTCTAAACTGATTGATAAGCCACTAAAAAACCTGTCCGAACTCTATAAACCAGATCGCAATATAGAGCTAGGCAGCGCCTATTTGCGTAAAATGTACGACGATAATCAGAAAAACCCTGTATTGGCAACGGCGTCTTATAATGCCGGCCCACACAGAGTAAAGAAATGGCTACCCGATCAATCGCTTGATGCTGATATATGGACTGAAAATATTCCGTTCAATGAAACCCGTCACTACGTGCAGACAGTGATGAGTTATGCGGCTATATTTGATAGCCAACGTGGCCAACCTATTAAACCAATATCTGACAGAATGCCTAAGGTCAAAGCAAGCTCTGAGGCACGTTAGCTATCATGAATGCATATCTAGTTGGCGGTTGCGTTAGAGATAAATTGCTCGGTGTGCCTGTGAAAGATCGTGACTGGGTGGTCACAGGTTCGACAGTAGAAGACATGCTGGCAAATGATTTCAGTCCTGTAGGTAAAGACTTTCCTGTTTTTTTACATCCCAAGACGCATGAAGAATATGCCCTTGCCAGAACTGAACGTAAGTCTGGTGTCGGCTATGTTGGATTTACTGTGCATGCTTCACCTGAGGTCACATTAGAAGAGGACCTAGCTAGACGCGACCTGACGATCAATGCCATGGCAGAAACTGATTCAGGTGACATCATCGATCCGTTTAATGGTCAACAAGACCTGAAGGACAGACTACTTCGTCATGTGTCCCCAGCGTTCATAGAGGATCCCGTCAGAGTTCTCAGAATTGCTCGATTTGCAGCTCGTTTTAACTTCCAAATCGCTGATGAAACGCAAGTGTTAATCAAGCAAATGGTAGACGGTGGTGAATTGGAACATTTAGTCGCAGAGCGAGTATGGCAAGAATTAAGCAAAGCATTACAGACGCCCCAGCCCTCCATCTTTTTTACTAGCCTGCGTCAAGTCGGTGCATTAAGAGTGTTATTTCCTGAAGTTGATCGTCTATTTGGTGTGCCTCAGGTACCCAAATGGCATCCAGAGATTGATACCGGCATTCATGTGATGATGGTTATCGATCAAGCCGCCAATTTGACTGAAGATATCACTGTTCGGTTTGCTAGCCTCTGTCATGATCTTGGAAAAGGCATTACACCAAAACATATTCTACCCAAACATACAGGGCATGAAGCAAGTAGCATTGACCTAACTCAACGGCTCTGTGAGCGTCTTCGAGTGCCAAAAGAACTGACAACATTTGCCTTAAAAGTAGCTGAGTTCCATACAGATGTTCACTTACTTTTCGAATTACCCGCAGAGCGAGCTCTTCAGGTGATGGAAGGTTTGGACTGTTTCAGAAGGCCTGAACGCTTTGAGCAATTTTTGTTAGCTGGAGAGGCTGACTTTCGTGGTCGACCAGGCTATGAAACCGTTGAATATCCAGAAAAACGGGTATTTGCTGAGTGTTATACCAAAGCAAGTGAAGTTAATGCACACCAGTTCGTTGAAGCAGGCATGAAAGGTGAAGAAATAAAAACGGCTATGCATACCGCTCGTATTGAAGTAATTGATGATATTTTGTCTCAATACCGGAAATAGTGTTAGTTAAGCAGATACTGGCTAAAATATTATGCTTGCCCCTACAAAGCCGGGCCAACGTTCACGTATAATAACGATAAAATTAACCCAAACATTCCAAAGGACGTCTTAATGAGCACAGACATTTCAGCAAAGTGGACCAGTGTCAATGCAGCATGCCAACCATTGGTTGACAACCTTGTAGCTGATGCACAAGCCCTGCAACTTGAAATCAGTACATTAAGTAATGGCACACGAATCATCGATGCTGGTATTAATTGTAGCGGTGGTTTAGAAGCAGGTCGTCTGATTGGCGAAATATGCATGGGTGGCCTTGGGACAGCCTCACTTGGGACAAATAGTGGATTTGATAACTGGCCTTGGTCAGTTAACGTTCATGCAAAAACACCGGTGCTCAGCTGCCTAGGCAGTCAATATGCTGGCTGGAGTTTATCGCATGAAAAATTCTTTTCCTTAGGTTCTGGTCCTGGTCGTTCACTTGCTGGAAAAGAAGAAGTATTAAAAGAGTTTGGCTACAAAGATACTGCAGAGCAAACTACCATCGTATTAGAAGTCGATTCATTCCCACCGATTGAAGTCGCTGAAAAAGTGGCGAAAGATTGTGGTATCAAACCGGAAAATCTGACCTTTATTATCACTCCTACATCAAGTCTTGCTGGTGTGATGCAAATTGCCATCCGGGTATTAGAAGTTGCGATGCATAAAGCACATACCCTTCACTTCCCTATGGATAAAATTATTGATGGGTATGGCGTTACACCTGTTGCCCCTCCTGGTGGAGATTTCATTACAGGTATGGGCAGAACGAATGATGCCATTCTCTATGGCGGTATGGTTCAGTTATTCGTTAAATCAACGGATGATGAAGCCAAAGACTTAGCAGAAAAACTACCGAGTAGTACGTCATCTGATTATGGCCGTCCATTTGGTGAGCTGTTTAAATCTTATGATTATGACTTTTTCAAAGTTGACCCAATGTTGTTTAGCCCAGCAAAAGTTATTGTCACCAATGCCAATACTGGAAAAAGCTTTACTGCTGGTGAACTTAATAAAGAACTACTTACTCAATCTTTCGGATTATAAACCTCTATGGCGTCACCTCGCGTCGTCATTTTTAATGATACTCATGGCTGGCACAGTGAGCAGCTCGCTGCTTCACTGAGTCAGTTAGGTGTTGATACAATTCTCACCGATCTCGCTCAATGTAAAATTGATATTGATTCCCCTACAGGTCTATTCATCCCTGAACTAGGCGATACCTTACCTGATGCTGCCATGGTGAGAGGAATAGCGCCGGGTTTTTTAGAACAAATCACCTTACGAATGGATGTTTTACATACATTGTCTGAGCTAGGCGTTCCCGTCTTCAATCCTGCCTCAGCCATTGAACACACCGTTGATAAAGCACGTACATCATTGAAATTAAAGTTTGCGGGATTAAGAACCCCCAGAACATGGGCCTGTGAAGTTCCTGAAATCGCTAAAGATATTGTTACACGTGAACTCAGCTCAGGGAATAAGTTGGTCATGAAGCCATTATTTGGCTGCCAAGGCAAAGGCATTGAGCTTATCCAAGACCTAACTGATTTCGATAATAAACAACCTATCGGTGGGGCTTTTTACTTACAAGAGTATGTTGCACCAGAACAAGAAGGTATCTGGCAGGACTGGCGGCTTTTAGTGATAGACGGTGAGCTGTGTGCTTCGATGAGTCGACGCTCATCTCACTGGATAACTAATTTTGCCCAAGGTGCTGAGTGTTTTGCAACAACGGTCACCGATGAAATGAAAGACTTAGCCATACAGGCTACAAAAGCGGTCTCAGCCGATTATGCTGGTGTTGACTTGATTCGCGATTACGATGGTCATTTTAGTGTGCTTGAGGTGAATAGCGTGCCAGCATGGAAAGGCCTATTTCAAGCAACAGGTGTTGATGTCGCAAGCATCCTTGCCAAAGCACTTGTGAAAAGAACAAAGCAACACACCATTAGTCATGTTATCTGACAGTGATATTGAAGAAGCTGTTTTTTGGGCCTGCCAGCATGAAGTGCTAGCGCCAAAACCTGGTAATGTAAATGCGAATAGTGATGGTCATAATATGGAAGTTGAAGACTTCCTTAAAAGTGCTAAAGCAATCGCTCCTGTGATGGCCGATTCAACGTTAAGTGTCGGTGAAAAAATATTACGTAGCATCCAATCCACCAGAGCTGTAGTTAACTGCAATACCAACTTGGGAATTGTATTGTTATTTGCACCCCTTTGTCAGGCCGCGCAATCATGCACAGACATGAATTTCTTCCCTAGCAAACTGGGAAGAATTCTGCAAATTTTAACCGTACAGGACGCAATTCTTTGTTACGAAGCCATAAGATTAGCGGAAGCTGGCGGACTTGGAGAGTCTAAAGAGCAAGATATCAGCGCAATTCCAACAGTCACTTTGCTAGGAGCCATGGATATGGCAAAAAGTCGTGATCTTATCGCTCAGCAATATGTCAGTAATTTCAACATTCTATGGGATCTTACATTGCCAGCATTGACAAAAGCGAGGAATTCTGGGGAAAGTGTTGAATGGGCCGCGGCTTTCGCGTATCTTAAGTTGTTATCGAAAGCGTTGGATACTTTAATAGTTAGGAAGCAATCCATAGCGCTGGCAACCACAGTAAAAGAGCGAGCATTAGATTTCGTAAATCAGATGGAACAAACTGGTCACTACAAGAGCTATTCAACCTCTCTCAATAGCTGGGACAAAGAATTAAAACAGGAAGCAGTAAATCCCGGTACAAGCGCTGACATTATCGCGGCAACATTACTAATGTATCGGTTCGAACAACAGCTTTCTGACAAAGAATTTCAGTACCACGAAGCATTAAGCGGACGGCACTGAGCAGGTGATACGTTCCTTTATTACGTATAAAGTCTGCTCTGAGAAGAGTAGATAAAAAATGAGCCTTTTTGACAATTTTTTTGGAACAGGAAAATATAACATGCCAGTTATCGATCGCGTACTTGTAGGTGAATCACTGGTCATCGAAGACGGTGACCTAGACAACGTTTCTCACATTGACTTAATCATGGGCCCACGTGGCTCAGCAGCTGAAGATGCGTTTTGCCGCACTCTGACTGACCAAAAACAAGGTGTTAACGGCTTACTAGCTGTTGTTGCACCGAACTTGATGGTTAAACCAGCTACAGTCATGTTTAACAAAGTTACAATCAAAAACATGAAGCAAGCTGTTCAAATGTTTGGTCCAGCACAACGTGGCGTAGCTATGGCTGTTGCTGAATGTGTTGAAGATGGCACAATCCCAGCTGCTGAAGCTGATGATTGCTTCATCTGCGTTGGCGTATTCATTTCACCAACTGCTGACAGCGACGCAAAAATCCAAGATTGGAACTACCGCGCAACTAAAGAATCAATCAAACGCGCTGTAGCTCGTGAGCCAAAAGCGGCTGACGTTGTTGCTCAGTACAAATCAAGCGAACACCCATTTGCTGCTAAATAAGCTTCAAATGTAATTGCTTTCACACACCGCCTTTGCATGCAAAGGCGGTGTCCCTGTTTAGGTTTGTAAGATTCTCATAAGTAATGTGCCCAGCGTGCAATGCACTGGCAACAAGAGAACCTTTGACTCCTAAACGCTGTAAGTTAAGTAAATCAGTAACTCCTCTGACTCCACCTGCCGCATACCAGTCACACTTACTGGTAGACATCAACGCAAGAAGCCAATCTGTATCAGGTCCCCTATTTTCTCCCACTTTATCTAGACTCATTGCAATCATCGTATCAGTCCAGATCTGCTGATTTTCAAATAACTCCGCCAAGCCAAGTTGCAGCCCCCCTCTTTTATCTAAAGACAAGATATTCTGACTTGTACAACTTCCCGTTAATACTGATAAATCAGTTAGGCTTTCACTACCCAAAATCAACCTAATGTTAGATATTGATGCATAGAGTGATGTTTGCTTTTGTGTTTTTATTCCCACATCTAGCCAAATAGATATCCCACTAAACCGCTGAGCTAATTCTGAGTAAAAATGACTTTTATCCATATCACGTTCAATTGCATCAAGATCGGCAATATAAAGGGTTGTGAAAGGAAACCATTGTAGTAAATCATCAATAACCTGAAATGGATCGATTGATGATGTTAGCTGTGACTTCAATGGTTGATACTTTGCCCTTTCACCCCCTCTAGCGTGAACAACAATGCCATCCTGAATGTCTATCACAGGTATAATATGCATGTACTTTATCTACTCTCTGAATGATGTCTATTTTTATATACGAACATATTACCAGTGGCGCTTTATCAGCTGAGCAACTATCTGATAGCTTGATGCATGAAGGCAATATGATGATTAACGCTTTATGCCAAGATCTGCTGGCATTGGGTCATTCGCTTACGATCATCCGTGAGGCTAGCCTTCCTCACTTATTCGATGACGATAAACGACTTACAACGATATATGTAAGTGACTTAGCTGAATTCACGAAATCTTGGCAGCAATGCCAGCAGATATTCAATCAATTCATTATCATCGCGCCAGAAACAGCAAATACGCTTGCTAATATCGTGGCTAATCTAAGACAAAATGGCAAACACGTCTTTGGTTGCTCACCTGAAGCTATTTCACTCTTCACTGACAAATACCAGACATTTAAGCACCTTAAGTCTCATCAGATAGCCACACCGCAAACCTTCACAGTAGAACAATGGCTGAATGAAATAAATAGTGATGAACAGCAACGATGGATTTCTAAATATCGTGATGGTGTAGGCTGTGAACAAACCTTCATTCAGACTTCAACCCAACTCAGACATTTTTTAAGTAACCTATCTTCAAGTATCCTGTCGAATACCATTATTCAACCATATATTGATTCGCAATCACTCAGCTTGAGTCTATTTATTACTGCAGAAGATATCCACCTACTATCTGTTAACATTCAACATATGCAACAACAACAAAATCAACTCCATCTAAAGTATTGTGAAGTAAAACGGAATGACCTCATAGACACTGACGTTGCGATTGATTTAGCTAAGAAACTACATCAGTCGACAGCAGGACTCTATGGTTTTGTCGGCGTAGATTTGCTGAAAACAGAAAACCAACTATACATCGTTGATATCAACCCTCGCTTAACCAGTAGCTATGCTGAAGCTGGGATGCGACACTATGGCAACCCTGCTCTGTTGCTCCACCAAGAGATTATAAAAACATTCGCCGACAATGACAGATTCTAATTCAACTTTATTTTGTGGCTGGGATATCGGTGGTGCACATATCAAATTGGCCATTGCTGATAAAGACGCGACCTTACTTGATGTCAAACAAGTCCCTTGTGCCTTATGGAAAGGCATTGAACAGTTAGAGTTATCACTTGATGAAATACTTGCCTCGCTGACTGGAAAATCTTTTGTGCATTTTGTCACCATGACGGGTGAGTTAGTGGACGCTTTTGCTGACAGGGAAGCCGGCGTCAACGCGATAATTGATTGTGTTGAATCACGTTTCAAACAACCCATTCACTATTTTGCTGGAAATGGTCAATACCTGAATGCCGATATGGCAAAACGACAATGGACTGATGTTGCATCAATGAACTGGCAAGCCAGTGCTTCCTTTGCTGCCAAGCAAATCCAACAAGGTTTGTTTGTAGATATTGGCAGTACGACTTGTGACATTATTGCCATTAATAATCATCAGACCCTTTCCTCAGGAAATACGGATTATGCTCGTCAGCGTAGTGGCGAATTAGTCTATACAGGCGCCATTAGAACCCCCCTAATGCAAATAGCCGAAGAGGCCCCGCTTCATGGTGAAAGAATTCCACTGTCAGCAGAGTGGTTTGCTTGCAGCGCAGATGTATGGTTATTACTAAATAAGATTACGGCAGAATCAATACAAGATCACAGTCCAGATGGGAAACCTTGGGATAAAACTCACAGCACCATGAGGCTAGCGAGAATGTTAGCATGCGATATAAGGGATGCTTCTGAACAGCAATGGCTCAATGTCGCTATGTTTTTTGCAGAAAAACAACTGCAACGCATTACACAAGCATGCTATCAAGTGTTGAGTCGACATAATGATTGGGCACCAAATAGCCCGTTGATAGGCGCTGGTTTTGGTCGCTTCATCATTGAGCAATGCGCGCAACGTCTAGGCAGACCTTATGTCGATTTGAGTTCGTTATTTAACGAGAATGAAGAGGCCGCTGCTCATGCTCCCTGTGCAGCATTAGCTATTTTGGCTGCTGAGGAGTTATCGTAAAATAGCATGATGAATACTCAACGATTACCTTTATCCACTGAGTTAACTTATTCAAAAGATAGTGCACTTTTGTTTGAGAAAATTCGCCACTTACCTTGGCCAGTGATGCTCGATAGTGCTAATACGGGGTGCCCAGTCAGTCGCTATGATATCATCAGCGCTGCACCATTCATTACACTACAAACCTCTTCTGGTGAAACCAAAATCAGTACTGATGGGCATGTACAGCTTGAAAAGCGCGATCCTTTTTCGCTGCTCAATGAAATTTTAGCCCAGTATCCACAACAAGCCAGCTCAGTGCCTTTTGCAGGGGGTGCAATAGGGTATTTTGCCTATGATCTTGGAAGATACTTAGAAAAAATTCCAACTATCGCCTTGGATGAAGAAGATATTCCAGATATGGCGGTAGGCATATACGACTGGGCTATTGTCGTTGACCATCAACTTGAACAAACTTACTTGCTTAGCTATGGGGTT
>DRHY01000207.1 GCA_011052985.1 Methylophaga thalassica | reverse complement strand
TGCGTAATAACTCACTGACCATTTCTTTATTCATCAAAGCGTGATCATTATGCTCAACCGCTATTTGCAGTGGATAGACACCACGGTAAAGGGTTAATCGTTGCACGGTCTTTTGATGGCGGGTCAAAGCAAAGATAGGAATACCCGAGCTTATACGTGACATCCAAAGGGGTGTGGCGCCAGAGTCGGTCAATGCCACAATTGCTTTCACATCTAGATGGTTAGCTGTATACATTGCCGCCATAGCAATAGCTTCATCAATGCGTTCAAAATGTGAGTCGATTCTGTGCCGTGAGACCCTTATTTCTCGCTCCTGCTCAGCTTGCAAGCAAAC
Source organism: Methylophaga thalassica (assembly GCA_011052985.1). Lineage (GTDB taxonomy): Bacteria > Pseudomonadota > Gammaproteobacteria > Nitrosococcales > Methylophagaceae > Methylophaga > Methylophaga aminisulfidivorans_A. The sequence continues at coordinate 8,434 of DRHY01000207.1, read as the reverse complement.
CCTATCTACAGCAGCTAAGGTTTTGATGGGGTTTTTACCAACGGCCGTTTCACCCGATAGCATGACGGCATCCGTGCCATCTAACACGGCATTAGCAACATCAAATACTTCAGCACGTGTCGGAATCGGATTTTCAATCATTGACTCCATCATTTGGGTGGCAATGATGGTGATGCGATTTTTTTGCCTTGCCAAGCTTATCAAACGTTTTTGTATAGGTGGCAGGGCAGCGTCCCCCATTTCAACGCCCAAATCGCCACGAGCAACCATGATAACATCCGTTGCTGCGACAATGTTTTCGATATCCACCAAGGCTTCTGCTCGTTCTATCTTTGCCACAATAGCCGCATGTCCACCTGCATCATGTAAGAGTTGTCTGGCTTGATGAATATCAGCCGCACATCGAGGGAATGATACGGCAACATAATCCGCTTGCATTGCTGCAGCCGTCTTGATGTCTTTTTTATCTTTTTCAGTAAGAGCTTCTGCAGACAATCCCCCACCCTGGCGGTTTATGCCTTTATTGTTGGATAAAACCCCAGCAAACATAACGGTGGTAATTATTTTATTGTTTTCTACCTTAATTACGCGTAGCACAATACGTCCATCATCAAGCAATAAGGTATCGCCTGCTGAGACATCTTTTGGAAGCGCTTTATAATCAATCCCGACCTGATTTATATCACCTTCATCAAAAGGCAAGTTAGCATCAAGTATGAAATCAGCCCCTTCTTTTAAGGAGATAGCACCGTCTTTAAACCTAGAAATACGAATTTTAGGGCCTTGAAGGTCGGCAAGGATACCGACTTGCTTATTTTGCAATTGCGCCCGCTCTCTCACCAAAGCGGCTAAGGCAATGTGTTGCTCTGGACTGCCATGAGAAAAATTCAATCTCGCTACATTCATGCCAGCGGCGATCATTGCATCCAACACTTCAGGCCTTTGAGATGACGGGCCCAAAGTCGCAACAATTTTTGTTCGTCTTAGAGCCATATCTCATACTCCTTTATTTTTCGGTAGCACGTTGCTCCAAAATATCCACAGCAGGTAATTTCTTGCCTTCTAAAAATTCTAGAAAAGCCCCTCCACCTGTTGAGATATAAGATACATCTTCGCTGATTTTATATTTAGCGACAGCGGCTAAGGTATCGCCACCACCCGCAATAGAGAAGGCCTCAGACTCAGCAATCGCCATGGCGATTTCTTTTGTGCCTTCGCCAAACTGATTGAACTCAAATACACCAACAGGACCATTCCATACGATGGTACCGGCATTTTTAATAATATCTGTGAGTACAGACGCTGTCTTGGGACCAATATCAAAAATCATGTCGTCGGCTTCAATATCAGCTACATTTTTAGTTTCGGCTTCAGCATTTTCAGCAAAATGCTTTCCACACACGACATCCGTAGGTACAGGAATATCCCCCCCTCTGGACTGAGCATCTGCGCGTAAGGTTTTACAAGTATCAAGTAAATCCTCTTCGTATAAAGAGTTGCCTACTTGATAGCCTTCAGCGGCAATAAAGGTATTCGCAATACCGCCACCAACGATGAGCTGATCTACTTTTTGTGACAACGACTCTAATACCGTCAATTTTGTGGATACTTTTGACCCACCAACAATAGCCACAAGAGGACGTGCCGGATTATCCAATGCCTTTGCCAACGCTTCCAACTCTGTCGCTAACAATGGTCCAGCACAAGCCACAGGAGCATACTTAGCCACACCGTGCGTTGATGCTTGGGCACGGTGAGCAGTACCAAACGCATCCATTACATACACGTCACACAACTTTGCCATGCGTTGAGATAATGCCTCATCGTTCTTTTTCTCCCCCATATTAAAGCGCACATTTTCACACAGCACGACTTCACCTGATTCAACAGGTATAAATTCAGGTTCAAGCCAGTTTTGTTCCAATCGAACGGGCTGCTCCAATAAGGCAGACAAATAATTCGCAACCGGCGCTAAAGAATATTGGTGGTCGTACTCGCCTTCCGTAGGTCTTCCTAGATGGGACATAATCATCACTTTCGCACCAGCCTCTAAGGCCATTTTAATCGTGGGCAAAGAAGCATGTATTCGCGTGCCGTCAGCAACAACACCTTTTTTTAGTGGCACATTGAGATCTTGTCTGATTAGAACCCGTTTATTTTTCAGATCCAGATCAACCATCTTGATTACGGACATGTGTTTCCCTCATTAGCTATATTTGTGAACTACATCACAAAATATAACGTTCTACTAAAATTTGCTAGAAAAAAGGCTTTCTGCAAGCAGAAAGCCTTAGTATTTATTTGGCTAAAAAGTGGGGTTAGCTGCCTACATGCTCAACTAAACGCATCATGTTACAGGTATAACCATACTCGTTATCATACCAAGCAACGACTTTCACAAAGGTACCGTCTAACGCAATGCCCGCGCCTGCATCAAAATTTGACGGTGCTGTATGACCACGGAAATCGGTTGAAACGACACTATCTTCGGTATAACCCAACACATCTTTCAGATCACCTTGAGAGGCTTGATTCATCTTGCTGCAAATAGCCTCATAGCTAGTATCTTTTTCTAGCTCAACCGTCAGATCAACAACTGAAACATCTGATGTCGGGACACGAAATGCCATCCCCGTTAATTTGCCATTTAGCTCGGGTAAAACTTTACCAACCGCTTTAGCTGCACCGGTTGAAGAAGGGATAATATTTTCAAGAATGCCTCGACCACCGCGCCAGTCTTTCATCGATGGTCCATCTACCGTTTTTTGAGTAGCCGTGGCGGCATGTACAGTAGTCATCAAACCACGTTTAATTCCATAATTATCATGCAATACTTTGGCGACCGGCGCTAAGGCATTGGTGGTGCATGAAGCGGCTGAAACAATAGCTTGTCCAGCATATGTTTGATGGTTTACACCATAAACAAACATTGGCGTGTGATCTTTAGAGGGAGCTGATTGCACTACTTTTTTGGCGCCAGCATCAATATGCGCTTGGCAACTTTCTTCGGTTAGAAAAAATCCGGTACATTCAATCACAATATCCGCTGCAACGTCATTCCACTTCAAGTCAGCAGGATTACGTTCAGCAGTGATGCGAATTGTTTTACCATTCACCACGAGATGTCCATCTTTGACTTCTACATCACCATCAAAGCGACCATGAACGGAATCATATTTCAGCATATATGCTAAATACTCTGGATCGAGCAGGTCGTTGATAGCAACGACTTCAATGTTTTTAAAATCTTTCATTGCTGCTCGAAAAGCCATACGGCCAATACGACCAAATCCATTAATGCCTACTTTGATACTCATGCTATATCCCCTATTCTGGCAACTGTCTAAAAACTAACATCTCAACGAAATGTCACTTGTTAGACGCGTGTGATCCCCATATGAAGAAAAACCAGTGGGCAAAGCGCCCACTGGTTCTCTTTTGTTACTCCATAAAACTACAAAGTTCTTGGAATTACAATACTTCTTTTACTGTTTTAACAACGTTTTCAACAGTGAAGCCGAAGTGTTTCATCAATACACCACCTGGCGCTGATTCACCAAATGTATCGATACCAACGACACCGCCTTCTAGGCCAACATACTTGCGCCAGAAATCAGTTACGCCAGCTTCAACAGAAACACGTTTAACACCAGGTGTTAACACACTGTCTTTATATGCTTGGTCTTGACGATCAAACACATTTGTTGAAGGCATTGAGACAACACGCGCTTTCACGCCGTCAGCTTTCAATTCTTCTTGTGCTTTAACAGCCAGGTCTACTTCTGAACCGGTTGCAATGATGATGACATCAGCAGCGCCACCTTCAGCTTCAGATAACACATAAGCACCTTTACGAATTGCTTCGAAATCAGCTGTGTCATGTTTACGACCAGGAATACCTTGACGGCTTAATACTAAGCTTGAAGGACCATCCATGCGTTCAACTGCAGAAACCCATGCAACCGCGACTTCAGTTTCATCAGAAGGACGCCATACATCCATATTAGGAATGTAACGAAGACCTGCTGTATTTTCGATAGGTTGATGAGTAGGTCCATCTTCGCCTTGACCGATAGAGTCATGAGTCAAGACTGCTACTGTGCGTAGTTTCATCAATGCCGACATACGTAATGCAGATTTAGCATAGTCAGAGAACATGTGGAAAGTACCGCCGTATGGCAATAAACCACCGTGCAATGCCATACCATTCATGATGGCAAACATACCAAACTCACGTACACCGTATGAAATGTAGTTACCAGACTCTTTACCAGAGACATGTTTGAAGCTTGAGCAGCTTGTTAGGTTTGAACCCGTTAAGTCTGCAGAACCACCCAAAAATTCAGGTAACTCAGGTGCTAAAGCCGTGATGATGTTTTGTGATGCTTTACGTGACGCAACGCTTTCTGCTTTATCATTAAAATCAGCAATCATTTTGTCTGTAAATTGTTTCCAGTCAGCTGGTAATTCACCCGCCATACGACGCTTGAATTCTGCAGCTAATTCTGGGTATTCAGCAGCATAAGCATCGAATTTTTTGTTCCATTCAGCTTCTGCAGTGGCACCAGCATCTTTCGCATCCCAACCTTCGTAAACGTCAGCAGGAATAACAAACGGTTCAGAATCCCAAGCTAACTCTTTACGAGTTAAAGCAACTTCTTCTTCGCCTAAAGCCGCACCATGGCAGTCATGGCTAGCTGATTTATTTGGTGAACCGAAACCGATGATTGTTTTACAGCAAATAAGCGAAGGTTTGTCTGTCACTTTTTTAGCCGCTTCGATTGCTGCATTGATCGCGTCAGAATCATGACCATCTACAGAAACAACATGCCAGCCGTATGCTTCGAAACGCTTAACAGTGTCATCTGTATACCAACCATCAATGTGACCATCGATAGAAATATTGTTGTCATCCCAGAATGCGATTAGGTTGCCTAGGCCCCATGTGCCAGCAAGTGCGCACGCTTCATGAGATACACCTTCCATCAAACAACCGTCGCCCATGAATACATAGGTGTGGTGATTAACAATGTCATGGCCAGGTTTATTGAACTGATCAGCCATTAATTTTTCAGCCATCGCAAAACCAACACCGTTGGTGATACCTTGACCTAAAGGACCTGTCGTTGTTTCGATACCAGGCGCATAACCATATTCAGGATGGCCTGCACATTGTGAATGCAACTGACGGAATGTTTTCAAAGAATCCATTGGCAAGTCGTAACCTGACAAATGAAGCAATGAGTAAATCAGCATAGAGCCGTGGCCGTTAGACAAAATGAAACGATCACGATCCGCCCAGTTAGGGTTTGTCGGGTTATGTTTCAGATGGTCATTCCATAATACTTCTGCAATGTCTGCCATACCCATAGGCGCGCCTGGGTGACCAGAGTTCGCCTTTTGTACTGCATCCATACTTAACGCACGGATAGCATTAGCTAAATGTCTACGTGTAGCCATTATCTACATTCTCCTGTTTAAAAAAATTAAGCTGTTCGCCATTTAATCGAACAACCCATACTTGGTATTTGATTTTCTGGCCCGTGGCCGGTTTCTGCCACTTGTTTCATTGCTTCAAACAAGTCTCGATCCACATCAGTTGCAGCAGCTTGTTTTTTGCTAGCATCTAATCGTCCGCGATATTGTAATTGCAAGTCTTTGTTATAGCCAAAAAAATCGGGGGTACACACTGCCCCATATGCCTGAGCAATCTGTTGTGTTTCATCGTACAGATAAGGAAATGAAAACGATTGTTGCTGTGCAACAAGTTTCATATTGTCAAAAGAATCTTCCGGATAATCATCAGCATCATTGGCCATGATAGCGACAGAATGAATACCCATTAACTTCAGTTCATTGGTATCTCGAACCAATCTGTCCATAATCGCTTTTACATATGGGCAGTGGTTACAGATGAACATGATCAGTAACCCATTTTCTCCTCGACAATCGTCAAGTGTCCATATTTTACCGTCTGTCCCCGGCAAAGAAAAATCTATAGCAGGTAAACCAAACTCACAAACAGGTGTTTCCAAACTAACCATAGGCTCTCGCGTTTTTTGGGCACTGTTCTCTACAAAAACAGACAGTTACTGAAGCTATTAGGACGAAAGATGTTACCAGACAAACTTAAATAAAGCGATATTCTAAGGCATTTGCTGAGAAGACTCACGGAAATACCTAATTAATTCATAAGCTGACTTTTTGTTATACAACAGATTTTAAACATCAGGGTTTACACTATTCTAAGACGGGTTATCTGAATAATCACTCACTTAGGTTAAATCGTTCAGCTGAAGTGCCAAATAATTGGCTGCACTTCTATTCAGCAATATGCTTTAGAATATGCTCATCTAACTTAAAGATATCAATGTATTATCCATGGCACAAAAAACAGCTCGTAAGAAATCTTCAGCTAAAACGACCCGCAAACGATCATCAGTAAAAACAAAGCGTTCATCACGTTTTTTTAGTTTCACCAATTTAATGAAAATTGGTTTTACCTTGCTGGTCATTTTCGGCTTAATCATTGGTTTTCTGGACATACAAATTCGTAGCCAGTTTGAGGGCAAACACTGGGCTGTGCCAGCCAAAGTGTATGCGAGACCACTAGAGTTATATTCTGGTGTTCCACTGTCGATGACTGATCTAAAAATTGAATTACGCGGCTTGGGCTATCAATTTACTTCACAAGCGAGTCGTCCTGGTCAAGCCTCTTTCTCAAGTTCAAAAGCCATCATTAATACTCGTGGATTCAACTTTCCTGATGGCAAAGAAATATCCCAAAAAGTCGTTTTAGATTTCCAAGGTAGTAGTGTCATCAACGTGACAGATTATCACGGAGTGTCGATTCCACTTCTAAGACTCGAACCAGTCTTAATCGGCGGAATCTATCCTTTGAACAACGAAGACAGAGATTTAATTCAGCTACAAGATGCTCCTCAAAGTCTAATCGATAGTTTGATAGCGATAGAAGATCGTGACTTTTACGAACACCATGGCATATCAACAAAAGGTATTGCCAGAGCCATGTGGGCAAATATCAAAGCAGGGGCTTTTGTTCAAGGTGGCAGCACGCTAACACAACAATTGATCAAAAACTTTTACCTCACCTCAGATCGTAGTCTAGTGAGAAAGTTGCTTGAAATTCCTATGGCCATGTTGTTGGAGCTACATTACAGTAAAGAAGCCATACTTGAGGCTTATTTAAATGAAGTCTATCTAGCCCAGGATGGCGCAAGAGCCATTCATGGGTTTGGACTGGGTGCTCACTATTTCTTTGCTCAACCTTTACAAGAGCTAAAATTACATCAAGTCGCACTTTTAGCAGGTTTAGTAAAAGGTCCCTCTTATTACGATCCACGACGCCATCCTGAGCGGGCAAAAAGACGTCGTAATCTGGTATTGAAAGTACTTTATGACCAAGAAAAAATTACTCAAAGCCAATATGAAAAAGCAATAGCTGCACCACTTGATGTTGTTAGAAAAGGGACCTTACTCAAAGAAGCGTATCCGGCATTTTTGGATTTAGTAAAGCGTCAATTACGTGTTAACTATCGTGATGAAGATCTGAGTTCAGAAGGGTTAAAAGTATTCACCAGTTTGGATCCCATAACGCAATATCAAGCAGAGCAATCATTAACACAAACCATAGACCGATTAGAAAAAACCTATGGTAAAAAAATAGCGGCATTACAGGGAAGTATGGTCGTTACAGAGCCACAGACAGGTGAAGTATTAGCCTTGATTGGCGACAAAAAGACTCGTTATAAAGGCTTTAATAGGGCTCTTGATTCTGACAGGCCTATCGGCTCGCTGATTAAACCAGCAGTATATCTAACAGCACTAGAACAAGGATATACACTTGCTAGCCCACTCGACGATTCACCGTATCAACTGAAATTACCCAATGGGCAAGTGTGGCAGCCGCAAAACTTCAGCAAACAATCGCATCAATCGCCGTTATTAATTGACGCACTTGCACACTCTTATAATATATCCACAGTAAGATTGGGGATGGCGGTGGGTCTAGATAAAGTGATTGATACCATACATCGTCTTGGTATCAAACAAGCGCTCAAAGCCTACCCATCTCTTCTGCTTGGTGCACAAGGAATGTCAGCGCTCGATGTGGCAAATATGTATCAGACCATTGCGGCAAATGGCTTTCAAATGCCTGCCCGATCAATTAGGGTAGTAACAGATAGTCAGAATGACGCTTTATCTAGTTATCCCTTCCAACTGAAGCAGACTGTCAGAGCAGAGAACAACTACCTGATTCAAACAGCGATGCAAGAAGTGACCAGAGCCGGCACCGCTCAGAGCATTTATCAGCGCTTACCTTCTGACATTAATGTGGCTGGAAAAACGGGGACCACTGACGAACAAAGAGATAGCTGGTTTGCTGGCTTCAGTGGCAATCGTTTGGCGGTTG
>DRHY01000206.1 GCA_011052985.1 Methylophaga thalassica | reverse complement strand
TTTTGCACCTGAATTAAGGTCAGACTCGATCGATAAATCAAAGCGGTAGCGAGCTTGGTTTTTAAAGGCGTTGCACGTTGATGTTTGGGAGTCTAATCACCTTAAATACACACAAAGCCCTGATGACTGTCATCAGGGCTTTGTGCTTTCAGCACTTTATGGATTAATTACTTCTGTTGGTAGCTGTCGAAACGAGCGATATATTCTTCGAGGTTTTGGTTAAGCATTTCAGCATAACGTTGGGTGAAAAATTCAATGGCGGCTTGTTTTTCGGCTTGTAGATTGTCTGCTGTCTCAACAGAGCGGGCGACGCTAAAGGCATTAAATCGTGCAGCTGAAAATAAAATAGATGTATTGACGTCATCTACCGTACTTTCTGCCGCTTGCTGATTGGCAATGGCAACGAACTCATCGACACGTTCTTGAAATGTTTTTTCTGGTGAATTTTCACTCATTCTTTTTCTCTCATTAGTCTATAGATTTGAAATTTGATTATCGTCGTGATGACGTTTTTATTAGCTATATAAGCTGATTTAACAGAACATATACTAACAGATAGAAAACGCGATAAACCCTTAGTCGGTGTAGGTTTACCAAGGTCAGTTAGATAGCACTAATACCATTGCTTTTCGAACAAGGCAGCAGAAGTTTATCTCAATTCAAGTAATGAGTAAGCGGTCTTCTTGATAGGGTTTAATTAAAAACTCAATTAAAACCAGATACTTGACTGCATAATTAGAGAGTAAATTATGCGTCTAAATGGTGCATGCAACGGTTTTTATTCGCTAGTTTTAAACTCGTTGTTTTCCCTCTAGTACGCCTTAATATAGCGACATACCCTTTGTAGCCTCATGTGTGGAAAATTACAGTGAGAATAACTGTGTGGATAGTTGTAAATATTGTGTAACATTTCACAAAAATTTCGCACCAATTCACAACAGCTTTGCATTTCTAAGGTGCAAAAACACCAAATTAAAACCTTCCTTTTATCCTTCAAAAAATCAACCCGACCAAAAAAGACTATTTAAGTTGCTGAATATGAACATTATTTTTTTTTGCTAAATTTCGATAGGATTTAGGTACGAATCTGGCATATTCATTTTAGGAAACTTTGTTTATTGAGAGGTAATTTTCTCAATAAGGTCTGGAAAATGGATTTTGAATGATGTCCTGTTGCGTAACAGGCTCATGCTGAACGTGTAATGAAAGATGCATTTCATTATGCAAGTAAGCAGACAGACATTGTGTTCAGGCATTGCTATTAATGAACGTGAGTAAGTCGGGATTATTTATAGCAACGCCGTTCTACCCAACAGTGAGTTGGGGAAAGTCGGTCCAGGGTGACTTGGATTTGTCGTATCGTAAATTAGAATGAGGATAGTAATATGGTAGAAACGCCTACGCTAGAATCGTTGCAAGCCACCTTAGCGGCTCAGCAATCGGTTTTTGAAATGCATCAGGCTATGAATGTTGAAGTGTTCTACTGGTGGTGTACAGCCATCATGATCATGATTCATGCCGGATTCTTAGCTTATGAAATGGGTGCATCTCGCAGTAAAAATGCACTTGCAGCAGGTATTAAAAACATTCTTGCCTTAGCTGTAATTATTCCAACGTTTTACCTATTTGGTTGGTGGATTTATAACGCTTTCCCAAATGGTTTTATTCCAATCGAAGCTTCAGGCGCCTTACCATGGGCAGCAAGTATGGGTCCCGATGTCACTGATATGGGAACGGGGATTTTCTGGGCTGCATTTGCTATGTTTGGTGCAACTACGGGTTCAATCTTATCGGGTGCGGTTATTGAGCGTATTCGTGTAAGTGCCTTCTTAATCCTAACTGTCTTCTTAGGCAGTGTTGTTTGGATTCTGGCCGGTGCTTGGGGTTGGCATCCAGATGGTTGGTTACTGACTGAGCTGGGCTACCACGATGTCGGTGCTTCAGGTGTTGTACATGCGATCGCAGGTTTCTTCACACTGGGTGTGCTGATTAACCTAGGACCTCGTACAGGCAAATTCATTAACGGTGTGGCTCAAACCATTTCACCGCACAGTTTGCCTATGACACTGATCGGTTTGATGATGATTATCTTTGGTTTCTTCGGTTTCCTAGGTGGTTGTATCATCTTTAATGGTGGTGAAACAGGTTGGACTACTATCTACAACAACCCAACTAACTTATCTGCATTTGCCTTCAATACATTAATGGGCTTTGCTGGTGGTGTTATCGGTTGTTACATTGCAAGCCGCGACCCATTCTGGACAATGTCTGGTGGTCTGGTTGGTATCATTTCAGTTGCTGCAGGCTTAGATCTTTATGATCCTGAGCTAGCTTTCATCATTGCTGTTGTAACTGGTGTACTTGCGGTTAAAGTGGCTAAAATCATCGAAAACCTCGGTATTGATGACGCGGTAGGTGCTGTAGCTGTGCATGGTTTCACTGGTGTATGGGCTGTTATCTTAGTAGGTGTTTTTGCTGGTGGTATGCCAAATGTTGGCGACTTACCTCCTATCACCTTCACAGGTCAGTTGATTGGTGCTGCTGTTATGTTGGCATTAGGTTTCATTCCAGGTTATGCACTTTCTTGGGTACTGAAAAAATGCAACGCATTACGTGTACCTAAAGAAGCTGAAGAACTTGGTTTGGATGAAGTTGAAATCATCGCTAAACCATACCCAGAAGCGAATGGTGTACCAGCCGTTTCTGAAAGTGATGTACCAAACAAGTTAGCTAACTTATAAGTAGGAGTATCATTATGGGAACATCAATTAGTTCATGGGAAAATGTAGGGGCGTACTTTACCTTTGCTGATAACCCACTTGCGCTAGGTTTGTTTACTCTGGGTGCAGCAGCCATTATTGTTGGCCTGATTGCCTCAATCGCTAAACATGAAAATGAAGCGTTTGAGAAAATCGAAAAGAAGTAAGCACACCATGATATGACTTCGGTCATGAAATGATGCGAAATAACCCCGGCCTTGGTCGGGGTTATTTTTTGCCTGCTAGAAATACATCAAAATAAAAGCACTACAACAGGCATAATTCCCTCTTTAGATTGTATATACAGGTTGGGCTATTCCATTGTTAAGCTACCGTCACTCTTTCCATGCCGGCAATTTTGCAGATGTTTTGAAACATTGTGTGCTGATAAACGTCTTGCAGCATATGTGCAAAAAGGACAAAGCATTCAGTTATATCGACACGCACTCGGGGGCTGGGTTGTATTCGTTAAGCTCAGAGCAAGCCGAGAAGCGACAAGAATACAAACAAGGTATTGCCAAACTGTATGAGCTAGATTGGCCTGAGCTTTCAGCTTATTTAAACGCGATTCAGTCTGTTAACCCAGATGGCAAGTTGTCGTTTTACCCCGGCTCACCATTGATTGCTACCCAATTTATACGTCAACAAGATCAAGCATGGTGTTACGAATTGCATCCTGAAGATGCCCAGTTATTGAGTGAAAACACACAAAAACAATTTCAGACAAGAGTCATGCATCAAGATGGCCTGCAAGGCTTACTGAGTTTATTACCGCCCGAGTCGCGCCGTGCTGCCGTATTGATTGACCCTTCTTATGAGATGAAATCAGATTATGATCTGGTGGTTGAAACCGTTATAAAGGCCCACAAAAAATTTGCTACCGGCACCTATATGATTTGGTACCCCGTTGTTGATCGTAGTCGGATTAACCGCTTACAAAAAAAGTTTAAGAACAGTGGTATTAAACATATTCAAACCTTTGAGCTTGGGCTGAGTGCCGATACGGCAGAGCGAGGCATGACCTCATCAGGCATGATTGTAATCAATCCGCCATGGCAGCTAATGGATACCATGTCGAGTTTATTACCTCAAATAGTGAAGGTCTTAGGGGAGAGTAAAGAGGCGTTTTACCGAGCTGAGGTATTGGTGGAACAGCAGTAGGCAAGCACTGCAAGTCTCAAGGATATTAGGCTTTATAGAATGCTGATATCCATGGAGTCATCAATTACACCATTAGAGATGACATCAGCCCGAAGGCCACTTTTGTGAACAAAGGCACGAACAACTTCTTTCTTGAGGATGGTGTCATTGGCGAGTAAGCGACCGAGTGTGGCGCAAGGCTCGCATAATTCGACACCTTTAAAACGTGTCTCGCCAATCATGAATTCTTTTCCAACCAGATCGTTTAAACGAATACCAGTGGTGATGATATTTCGGCGGGTATCAGCGAGACCGATCTGTTGCTGATAGTCTTGATTGAACTGATCGATTTGCTCTTGTTCAATAAAGGTAATGTTTTGCCCAGGCCAGCGAGCTTGGTCAAAGTTTCGATCTCCCACAATGCCTTTACCTTTGACCAGTTCTATTTCTGATACTTGCCGTTGTTGACCGAGGGATTGGTCAGCAATAAACATCGCTTTAATCATCGGTAGCTTCCATTTGTTAACAACATAAAAAAGGGATGAACATCAACGTGAACATCCCCTTTTAGGACTCTAAGTGTAACCGACAAATTATAGATTAAGCACAAAGTGTTTTAGCACGGTTTCTTGAATTTCCCAGGTGCCTATAAAGTCTTTTTCGAACAACATGGCTTCACCAGCTGTAAGGGTGATAGGCTCGCCACCTTCTGGTGTCACAATGGCTTTACCAGAAATGATAT
>DRHY01000205.1 GCA_011052985.1 Methylophaga thalassica | reverse complement strand
GAGTGAAGAGGGGCTTTCTGCAAAAGAAGCCACTCGGAAATCAATGGACCAAATCACAGGTGCCTTGGTAGGTATCGCCTTAGTATTATCCGCCGTATTTATTCCTATGGCCTTTTTTGGCGGTTCAACAGGCGTACAGAATGGCAAAGGTACCAAGCAGTACCACTGGTACTGCAATAGTCGGGATCAAGGTTGCACGGAAGTTTTGCAAAAATAGATACATTACTAGGAATACAAGAACAATTGCTTCTAGTAGGGTATGCACTACACCTTCAATGGAAAGTTTAACAAATGGTGTTGTATCGTAAGGGTAAACTACTTTCAAGCCTTCTGGGAAAAAGGGCTCTAATTCACTAATCTCTTCTCTAACTTTATTGGCTGTTGCTAATGCATTCGCCCCCGATGCCAGATTAATACCGAGTCCTGCAGCTGGATGTCGATTATATTCTGTTTCAAATTGATAGTTTTCACCCCCTAATTCAATTCGGGCGACATCCGCTAATCGAATTTGGGAGCCATCTTCGTTTACTCGCAATAGAATTTGACCAAATTCATCAGTGGTTTCTAATTGTGTTTGAACAATAATTGTTGAGTTAAATTGTTGGCCTTTAACGGCTGGTGCTCCCCCCAATTCTCCAGCAGCAACTTGCACGTTTTGAGCTTGTATCGCACTGATCACATCCGACGTAGAGAGTTTATAGTGACTCAACTTGTCAGGGTTTAACCAAATACGCATGGCGTATTGCGAACCGAACAGGGTGATTTGACCTACACCATTCACACGACTAATAGGGTCCTTTACTTTTGCGGCGACAAAGTCAGCAATATCGTATTTATCCATATTGCCGTCTTCGGAATAAAAGCCCAGCACCATCAAGAAAGCTGAGCTAGATTTTGTCACCTCAAGCCCCTGTTGTTGAACAGCTTGAGGCAGTAAGGGCATTGCAACTTGGATTTTGTTCTGCACCTGCACTTGGGCTATATCAGGATCTGTGCCAGCTTCAAAGCTAACGGTTAATTCTCCAGTACCAGATGAACTACTTGTAGCCGACATATAAAGCACATTATCAATGCCGGTTAAGTTTTGCTCTAAGATCTGAATAACCGTGTCTTCAACTGTTTTAGCAGATGCACCGGGATACGTAGCACTTATCGTAACGGCAGGAGGAGCCACTTCTGGATATTGAGATATTGGAAGCTGTGTAATAGAAATAACACCTGCCAGCATGATAATGATTGAGATTACCCAAGCAAAAATAGGGCGATCGATAAAAAATCTAGCCATTGTTATGCCCCAGTATTTGCTGTTTGTAAGGTGTTTTTATCAATGCTGACATTAGCTTCAGGACCAATAGACTGTAAACCTTCAACAATGACTTGGTCACCCACATTTAGACCTGATTTAACTAACCAGTTCTCACCAAAGGCTTGGCCAACGGTAACATCTCGTTTTTCTACCTTGTTATCGGCAGTGATGACGAGCGCACTGGCACTGCCATTTTTATCGAAGCTGACCCCTTTTTGTGGGGCCAAGATGACATCCTTCAGTTCACCTTCGATAATGGTTGCACGCAAAAACATCCCCGGTAAAAGTAAGTGGTTAGGGTTAGGAATAATGGCTCGAACGACAACATCACCTGTTGTGGTATCGACATCAACACCGGCAAATTGGAGAGTGCCGACTTGATCGTATTCTGTTCCATCCTCCAGATTTACATTCACCTTTGGCGCTGATAAATCATTCAGCTCTCTAGAGATGACTCGCTTTCGTAATGCAAGAAGTTGTTTTGATGGTTGCGAGATATCGATGTAAATAGGATCTAGTTGGTTTATCGTAGCTAAAACATTCGATTGTTGTGCTGTAACCAGCGCGCCTTCGGTGAAAGCTGACTTACCAATGGTGCCTGAAATTGGAGCAACGACATGAGTATAGCCGAGGTTTGTTTCTGCTGTTTTAACGGCCGCTTGTTGTACTTTAATTTCTGCCTCGGCCTGTTCAAAAGTAGACAGTGCATCGTCATAGTCCTGTTTACTAATCGCATTATCAGACATCAATCCTTTATAGCGCTCTTCTTTCGCTTGGGCTGTTTTAAGTGCCGCTTTTGCACTGGCTAGCTGGGCTTTAGCATTGGCTAATTGAGCTTCATAGAGTGCGGGCTCAATTTGATAGAGTCGTTGACCTGCTTTAACTTCGCCACCTTCTTCAAATAAGCGTTTATCTATGATGCCATTTACCTGAGGGCGAACTTCTGCTTTACGATAAGCAACCGCTCTGGCTGGTAACGTATTTTTTAATGTAACTGTCTGAGGGGCAAGCGTTATAACATCAACCTTTTTGGCTGGCTGAGAAGATTGCTGTTGTCCTGGCTCTGATGACTGACATGCTGTTAGGGTTAGCATGACGAAACCGGCTATTAGAGGATAAAAAAGATTAGTGCGTATCATGCGTAACTTCCTGAGTTAAATTATCTGATGAGATTGATATAGCCTCCCAAGAGGCATTAAAAATGCTCTTTAATTGATTGTCCGTGATGTTTATGAGACCGATTATTTGCTGGCCAGCCAGATTTATAATAGGTTCAAGGCTAAAACTGCATAAAACATCATTAGGTAAAGGTTTAAACAATCCCTGTTGGCGTCCTTGCTCATAGAGTTTTGCTAGGGGCAGAAATTGATTTCCCCATAAATTAGAATAAGCGGTCTGAAGAATGTCCACAGGCAAATGATCAAACTGCGCTTTGCACAATGTCATCGCTTCATTGCTTAGGCAGTGCTGCCAAATATTGGCACAAATCTTTTGGTACTGCTGTCGTATTGGCAGAGATGAATCGTGATCGATGAAGGTGGCTTGGGCGACACTTTCAACAAGCATAAAGTGTAAGTCGCTGATTAGTGCATCTTTATCTTTAAAATAGAGGTATATCGTTCCCGCAGCGACACCGGCTTCTGTGGCTACTTGTTTGATAGAAAATCCATGGAATCCTTTTTCTGCTAGTAATTTAAGCGTGGCAGATTGGATGGCTTCATGTTTGTCTTTGCATGAGGATGCACACATAAAAATATCAACATATGAATGAACGTTCATTCATTTTATGGCCCTATCGATTAAAAGTAAACAGATCCTTATGATTATTTGTGAATGCGTTCATACAAATCGTTAAGGCGTTGTTTGTCTGACTCAATTGTAAGGCTAGTCATGGCTCTATCGTAAGCGATCTTAGAGTGATGATTTGCCACGTCGGTTAAACAATCAGGCGCAATCTGTTTCAGTGCTAAAAATGACTTTTGCAGACGCAGTTGTATTTCAAGCATGCCTGCACCGTCACGGCTGATTGGAAGAAATATATCGTCAAATAAATCATCAATCTGAAGGGCGGGAAGCCTGACTGAGCTATAAGCGATTTTTTCGTCTGTATCGGTGATTAGATGATGATCTTTCCAAAGTGATAGTACTCTGACAGAGCGACTGATAATGTCTATTGCTGTGCCTGGATCATTAATCGCTGGTGACAAGGCGCGTGATGCTATTTCGGCCATTACCGACAGTCCAAACCGAGGATCTTGATCAAAAGAACGTTCTGTAGCTATGGTAATGGCTTTGATAATGATTTGATTGAGCTCTTCATTGCTATCGCCTTGATAGTAAGCAACGGCTTGTCCCGTGTGCACAAAATGCCCTGGTTCAACGAGCATATACACTTCTAGCTCTTGTGACTTCGCACAGCGGTCAATAACCCCGATATCAATATGTTGGAGATAACCGATTTTTTCTGGATAGACAGCGTAGTAACCCTCAATATTCGTGTTGTCAGGATCGAGCGCTATGGCACCAAGGCATGGATAGTCAATTCGCTGCTGAATAGCGTTTGTCAGTGCCTCCTCAACACGGTTAGTTGTTTCACCAAGTCGACCCAATAGAGAGAGGTGCTGTATCCAGCGGAGCATGGTGACGACAATCACGATAACTACACCGATGGTAACAACAAACAGAATTAGCCGACCATTTTCACCGTAGACATCCGTACTCAAGGCGATAATGCCAACTAAGCTATAGAGAAATGAGCCAATGAAGGTGGCAAGGACATTTTGAGTAGTTGAGTCCTGTCGGACTAACTGAGTGGCTCTTGGAGTCGCACTGGAGCTGGCTGCTGTATAGGCTGAGACCATGACGCTGAGTGAGAAGGTCGTAACGGCAAGCATACTGGAGGCAAGAATATTAAGAATTTGCTTTACCGCATCGACACCGATGTCAAAGGGGAGGGGGCTATTGATAAGTTTTTGTGCAGGAATGGCAATGAGTGCAGTAATTACAGCAAGTAAGGCAAAAAGGGTTGCTCTTAGCCAAAGCGTACGGCTGATTTTAGTCAGTAGCCATTGCCATTTTGAAATCATGAGGTTTTCCTAGCGGTTTGAAGATTTAATGGCAGTGTATGCGCATGATTAACTTAAATGAAATCCATAAAAAAACCGATGAAATATCATCGGTTCTTTTATCGGTTTATCAGAGAAAGATATTAAGGTGAAAATGATGAGCCACAACCACATGTTGTTGTAGCGTTTGGGTTGCGAATCACAAATTGCGAACCTTCAATACTATCTGTGTAATCGATTTCAGCACCGACTAAATATTGATAGCTTGCAGGGTCTATAAG
>DRHY01000204.1 GCA_011052985.1 Methylophaga thalassica | reverse complement strand
GCTGCGGCCAGAATAACCGTACCAAAAATAGACCAAAGTATGGCAACAAAGACTAAGGCTTGGGATACCTCACCAATAAGAGGTAAGGTTTTTACATAGCCTGATAATCCCCACAATATTGGCAGGAAGGCGATGAGTGTCATGATCGAATTTAAAAAGCTGACACCTAAGCTTTCCATGATGCTGGCAAAGCGCATGGTATCTTCTTGAATACGCTGTGAAGCCCCTTCAATTTGACGTACTTGAGACCATTTAGAGGTGTAATAATTATTCATTGCGGTCCGCCACCTGAATACATAGTGACTAACAAAAAAGTTATTTAGTACGGCGACCGTTATCGCCACGAGAGCAATGCTGGCAAAGGTAAAAAGTTGTGAATAATACTCATCAGCAGTAATCGAGTTCGGGGTGGTGAGCGCTTTCTGAATCAGATTATAAAAGTTACCGTACCAGGCATTTATCATCACACTAACTTGCACCTGAAACCATGTGATGAACACGATTAAACCCGAACCTATGACTGACCACTTAGCCCATTTTTGGCCACCATAAATCATCCAGGCAATGATAAATAGGGCATAACACACGGCCATATATTGATATTGCCAAATATTAAGTGCCCATTTTTGTGACTCAGCAAAAGCCGCTTTAGCCGCTGCATCAGCACCTTCAGGCAATGGCTCAGGAAAATGGATACCAAATAAAGTACCAAGGCTAAGGTGACCATAATTTTGAACAAATAAGTACCAGCCTAAAACACAAGCTAATGCCCACAGAGCAAAACTGAGGAAGAAGAGTTTTGGTTTTGGAAAGAAGGATGAAAACACGGTTTATTTCTCTCTGGTTTAGATCGACTGAATAAAGGCAGCTAAGTTTAAAATTAGTTTCGTGAATGGACTGGCTGGCTATAATTTATTATTGCGTTTGAGAATAGTTTGTTTTGTATCTAAAAAAGCCCCAAATAATGGGGCTTTTTTAGATACAAAAGGTCGTATTACTGATGTTGGTTCAGTGTGATCGACATGACATCGCCAATTTGCTCAAAGGCTTTACGTACCCACACTTTCACTCGGCGGCGTTCCATCATTGATAAGGTATCTTCGCCTTGTTCTGATACATTGGCAGCACGCCAAAAATTTAAGTTGTGCTTGTCGACTTTATGCATGGTGCTGGTATGTAAGTCAGGAAGTTCAATCACTTTATTGGGTGTGATGCCGGCTTCATACAGCATTTTATCTAAGATAGAGAAATCGCTTCCACGGCCATAGTTTTTGACAACGACGCAGGGAATACGCGAGCCGTATTTGGTTAAAAACTCTGTAACGAGCTGGGCAGAATCAACACCATCATCCACAACATACCAATAGACACTGTTGATATCTGATTCCTGTAATAGGCCTTCAACATCATTTTCATCCATCCATTTATTTAGAAAACGTTCACTTTGAGCGGGCAGATCTACAATCACGTTGACGTCTGACTTAAAGGCTGTTTCTACAATCAAATCGGCACTTTCAAAAGAATCTAAATCAATGGCTTGAGTAAACTGAGGATAGAAGCGTGTTAGGGTCCCATGCGATTGATCAGCATCCATGCCTGCATATTGGTAATTGTAATCTAAGCAATATTGAGAAATGAGGCGTGAAACAACTGATTTGCCTATGCCGCCTTTTTCACCGCCAATGAAATGAATACTGCTCATATTACCTTCCTATAGTATGGATATAAAAAATGGATAATTACGTGATGTGTACCTAGAGTATAACGACATTTTCTAGTGAGATTAATGCTAATAAGGTGATTGTTAAAATAAATTTTCCAGCACGCATATCTGAGCAGATAATGAACACACTGTATCAGCATGTAAGGTGAGGTTATGAAACGGTTAAGTGGACAATGTTTGTGTGGGGACGTGAGCTTTACCTGTGAAGACAACTTCGATGAATTTCATTTATGTCATTGTATTCAATGTCAGAAAACATCAGGATCGGCACATGTCGCAAACTTATTTACACACCGAAATAATATTACTTGGCTAAGTGGTAAAGAGCGTGTGAGCAAGTTTGATGTGCCAGGTAGAAATATATCCACTGCCTTCTGTAGCATATGTGGTTCGCCAGTACCTTATCTCACTCAGGACAGCATGACTTTAATCGTACCTGCTGGTTGTTTGGATACACCGCCAACGATGAAGCCACAAGATACGATTTTTTGGCATGAACGGGCGAGTTGGTATGAGGCCGGTATTGAGTCACCAAAATTTGATGGCTTTCCAACATAGTTTAGAATTGACTTAAGTGTAACGAATACATGGTTTATCAAACAAAAATGCAAGTAGTTGTGCAAGAAGAACTAACGGGATGTGGTATCGCAGCCGTTGCCAATATTGTTGGTAAATCATATGCCGACATGAAGTTCATTGCTAATGAAATGGGGATTTATGCTGACGATAAGTCGTTATGGTCAGAGACACGATATGTTCGGCAACTATTATCTACTATGGGCTATGTTGTGTCAGAGGGTGAGGCGAACTTTGAGTCATGGGCTGACCTACCAGATATAGCCTTATTGGCGATTAAGCATCATCAAGAAGCGGGGAAAGACTTTTGGCACTGGGTGACATTTAAACGTATTGATGGGCATGACTATGTATTCGATTCGGCCAGTTATTTACTCTCGAATATCCGTACCGACTTTGAGATTATGCAACCAAAGTGGTTTATCGAGGTGGTAAATACTTAACCGTTATTGTGCATCTTTTGATAATTTGTTTTTGTACATGGCCTTGTCTGATTGCCGTAACAAGGTTTCAATGTCTTCACCATCATCACGATAAATGGCAATACCACTCGCTGCTGTAATCGATAGACTGAGTT
>DRHY01000203.1 GCA_011052985.1 Methylophaga thalassica | reverse complement strand
TGTATTGCGGTATGGTTAGCGGCCGTAAAGTGATGCATAGCAATTATCACAAAGATGGTTTACTTTTCCTGCCGCATGAATCATATGTCATGCCTCCCGGTGAAAGAGTACAAATTGATTTCCCCGATGCTAACGAAATTTCACCGACAACCTGTCTTACAATCGAAATATCAAAAGATAAAATCGATACCTTATCAGAGCGTATGCGCGATTTAATTGCGCTCGACACACCTGAGCATGATTGGCAATATCAACCTAAAATATTGCACAAACACCACACAGGCGATACGCAGTTTTTGCTTGAGAAAATGGTGGCTTTGTATACACAGGACAATCCAGATAAAGAAATCATGCTTGATCTGAGCATTTCAGAATTAGTGATTCGTTTGCTTCGTGAGCAAGGAAGAGACGTTTTACTTAGCTACTGTAAACAGGTCCCAGATGCCACCGGCGTGACAGCTGTCCTGCACTACCTCAAGCAAAATCTCACTCAGCCGATGGATGTTGATTTCCTCGCTAAGCTATCTTGTATGAGTCGAAGTCGTTTGTATGTTGAATTTAAAAAGCAACTTGGTTGTACACCGGGTGAGTTTCAGCAGCAATTACGATTGCAGGCCGCTGCAGCAGATATTGAGGCCGGGAAAAGCGTAACAGACGCTTGTTACAGTAATGGGTTTAATGATCTGAGTCACTTTAGTCGTCGCTTTACAAAATTCTATGGCTTTTCACCCAGTACCTATCGTCAAAGAGATAAAAGCAAACAATAAGAGTATGTTTTTAATGTTTGTTATCGGCAATTCAATCTGGGACTGTCATAATAGTTAACCTATAACTACTATTTCCTCACGACTGAAGAGACTTTTCTTGCCCACTGTTTTACGTCTACCTTTTCTGCTTCTTACTATGCTGTTCGTCTACAGTTATCCACTGCATGCAGAAGATATCAGCACAGAAGCAAAATTGCTTGGCGTTGATAGCTCTTTGGCTAGTGCTCTGAATGGAGGGCTGAGTCTAAACCGTCAGCAAAAAAGCGAACGACTCAACAAGCGATACATAGAAAAGCTCTATCAATCTGGCTTTGAAGAACTAAAAACGATGTTAACCGTATATGGTTATTACGACGTTAACATTACTGGTGAACTCAGCCATACGGAACAGGTGTGGACAGGGACATACACCGTTAAGCTCGGAGAGCCAATCAACTACGCCCTGATTGATTTACAACTATCCGGTGAAGCTAAAACGGACAAAAAATTTCAAGCGTTAACGGCTGATTTTCCACTTAAAGTCGGACAACAGCTTAATCATGAGAAATATGAATCTGCTAAAAAATCTATTTTAAAACTAGCCGTTAGTCGAGGTTACTTTGATGGCAAGTTGACTCGTTCTGAAGTAGAAGTCGATACGAGTCGGCAGCAGGCAAATGTTTATCTGCACTATGATTCAGGGAATCGATATCGTTTTGGAAAAACCTTGTTTCCTAAAACCGTCGTTGGGGAAAACTTACTTAAGAAACTGATTCCATATGAGGCTGGTGAATATTATCTCGATAGTGACGTCCTGACCTTACGTAAAAACCTCAGCGACAGCGGTTATTTTGATAGTGTTTCGGTACGTGCTGATCATAAGGCTCGAGAAAACGATACCGTCCCACTGGATATTAGTCTTGATGAAAAACCACGTCAGTTATACACCGCTAGTATTGGCTATGGCACTGATACCGGAGCAAGATTAGGTCTTGGTTGGGAGAATCGTTACGTCAATAATCGTGGTCATCGATTTGAAACTAACGCCAAATTATCACAAGTGACTAATACACTCTCAGCAGATTATGTGATGCCATTCTGGAGTAACACCATCAACAGTGTTGGATTTAATACTGAGTATAAACAGCAGGATACGGATACAAGTGAAAGTGAATCCTTTGCACTAGGTAGCTATTATAAACGGGAACGTTGGGGATGGAATGAAACCGGCTCTATAAAAATGCTGCAAGAAAACTTTGATATTGCTGACGAAAATGAATCAACATTCTTACTCATTCCAGGCATTGCTTGGAGTCGAACATGGGCTGACAACACCATTTATACTTTGCATGGAGCGAGTCTGTCTCTTTCATTGTCAGGCGCCAATCAGTCTCTCTTATCTGATATCAGTTTTGCCCAAGTGGTCGTAAGAGGCAAACTTATTCAAGCTTTTGGTGAAAAAAGTCGATTTATTACCCGAGCAAGCATAGGTTCAACACAGGTCAGTGATTTCGATCGCCTGCCCAGTTCATTACGTTTCTTTACTGGTGGCGACAATAGTATTCGTGGCTTTGATTATCAATCTCTTGGTCCTGAAGATTCAAAAGGTGATGTCATAGGTGGGCGTTATCTAGCTGTTGGTAGTGTTGAATTGGAGCATATGTTCATCAAAGACTGGGGAGCGGCTATATTTTCAGACTTTGGTAATGCCTTTAATAGTTTTAGCGATCCCATTGAATATAGCGTGGGTATTGGTCTTCGATGGCGCTCTCCTGTCGGCTTAGTCCGTGTCGATTTAGCAAAAGCAATTTCTGAAACCGATGAACCCATTGCACTGCATATTGTTATCGGACCGGATCTCTAATGCTTCGTAAATTACTCATTAGTGTTGTTTTATTACTTGTGCTGTCTCTCTGCACTGTAATGTGGTTGTTTCATTCTCAGTCAGGTCTGAACGCCAGTTTGAGCATAGCAAAGACGTTTGTACCAGCTTTGACTATTGATAGCGCCAGTGGAACATTGGCTGACAAAGTCACGATAGAGAACCTGCATTATCTCGATAAAACTGGAACAGGAGCAGCTATTGAGCAGCTTATCTTTCAGTGGCAACCAGCTGCCTTATTGAAGGGTATTCTTCACATCAATCTAGTGAGCCTGAGGGGGGTAGACGTCTTATCATCCGCACAGACTCAAAAAACAGAAGACAAAACACCATTCAGCTTGCCAGACATTTATCTACCAATAGACATTCAAGTCGATGAACTAAGCATTAACAACGTAAGTTTGATAGAAAAAGAACAGACGACATCACTACTTACTACGGCAGAATTGAGCTTTGCAACGACGGAAAATGTGCTAGAAATAAATAGATTCAATCTCAGTCGTGATGATGCGAGTGTTACCTTGAACGGGCGCTTAGACTTAACGGGCCAACATCAGACAGAGATAACGTATCAAGCACAATCAGAGACTCTATTACCACAAGCGGTGGGTCTTGAGGGTCAGATCTCAGGCAATATTGACCAGCTGATACTTCAACAAACAATTAGTTCACCATTGGCATCAGAACAGCGGGTTGTTATCAGCAACTTGTTAAGTGAGTTGAACTGGTCATTGGTCAGTTCAGCTAAACGAATTCAGCTAAGTGACGTGTTGCCAGAGCAACGGGTATTAATTGAGCAAATATCTATTAATGCTCAGGGGGACAAACATTCAGCTACTGCTTTGCTAAACGCCGATGTAACGCCAGACAACTTACCGACTATAGCTATCAACGCACAAGCAGAGTCTACTGATTTAGCCTTGTGGAAAGTAAACATTCATAATTCACTCAATGATGCGGCATCACTTATCATTGATGGCCAAATTAATACTGAGCCACAACAAACAGTCTTTGATTTATTAGCGACATGGCAGCAACTCAGTTGGCCACTGACAAGCAAAGAAACCATTATTAACAGCCCAAATGGTCAACTTAAAATGAACGGCTCAGTCGATGCTTATACTGCATCACTAACATCCGAATTACTTTATCAACAACAGCCGATATCCGTCAGTGCCGCACTGACGGGTAATCAACACTCGATGTCTGTTAAGCAATTAAATATAAGCGGATTTGATGGCAATATTGCTGCCAATGCTCATGTTGATTGGAACGATCTGCCCGTGGTCTATGAGCTCAGTGCCGAGTGGCAAGACATCACGCTACCGGAATCAGTAAGTGAACTTGCCATTGCCATTGATAAAGGTCAATTAGAACTGAAGGGTGATCAACAAACACTAACACTGAGGTCTGAGAGTAATTTGACTATTAATCAATTACCGATG
>DRHY01000202.1 GCA_011052985.1 Methylophaga thalassica | reverse complement strand
CTTGGAACAGGCCTTATTGACATTGCAAAAACATCTTCCAAAAGAAGCAGAACTTTGGTGTGTGTTTGGTTGTGGTGGTGATAGAGATATTGGTAAGCGCCCACTCATGGGTGAGGTAGCTGTAAATCTAGCTGAGCATGTCATTCTAACGGATGATAATCCAAGAACAGAAGCATCGAGTGGCATAGTAAACGATATTCTCAGTGGTTGTGGGTCATCGGCAAAAATGTATGTTGAACATGATCGCAAAAAAGCTATTGGTTATGCCATTCAGCATGCTCAAAAAAATGACATTGTTTTGATTGCTGGTAAGGGGCATGAGTCATACCAAGAGATTGATAATAGACGTTACCGTTTTTGTGATGGTGAAGTGGTCACTGATTTCCTAGTAGCACCTGTCGTAAATCAATCAAGAGGAGGCCAATGATGGCGATGCAATTTACCCTATCACAATTGGCTGAAATTCTAGGTGTTGATGAGGTTACAAACTCTCAAGCCGTAACTAATGGTGCAGTTATTGATTCACGCCAAGTGCAAGTAGGTAGTTTGTTTATTGCACTTAAAGGTGATCAAGTTGATGGTCATGATTATCTGAATAAAGCACGTGAGTTAGGTGCTGTTGCGGCATTGGTTAGCGACTATCAGGACGATGAGTTACCACAAATTAAAGTGCCTGATGTCAGATTGGCTTTTGCAAAAATCGCTCATGCATGGTTACAAAAATGCCAAGCGAAAATTGTTGCCATCACAGGAAGTAATGGCAAAACAACACTCAAAGAAATGGTGAAAAGTATTCTGAGTGAAGTTGGAAGCGTATCTGCAACTAAGGGAAATCTAAACAATGATTTAGGCGTTCCACTTACCGTGTGCCAATTAGACGCTTATGATCAATATGCGGTGATAGAGATGGGGACCAATCACCAGGGTGAAATTGCTTATTTAATGGATATTGTGAGTCCTGACGTCTCAGTGATAAACAATGTTGCTGCTTCACATCTTGAGGGATTAGGAACGGTTGAAGGGGTAGCAATAGAAAAGGGTGCCATATATCAGGGACTAAAAGAAGCTGGAACTGCAGTCATTAACATTGATATGCCTTATCAGACGATCTGGCAGCCGATGATTGAAGGTAAAAAAACACTGACGTTCGGTTTGACTGATGAGGCGGATATTCATGCCCAATATGTACAGCTGGATCCAAGTTCTAGCCATTTCTTAGTGTCTATCGATAATGTGAATCATCACTTCACTTTACCCTTGCCAGGTATACATAACGTTAGTAATGCCCTTGCAGCGATTGCCCTCAGTGAAGCACTGACTATTCCAGTTGATGCCATGGTGAAAGGTTTGAACAAGATTCAAGCTGTTGCTCATCGCTTACAAATCAGACCTGCTATATCGGGTGGTCGATTGATTGATGATAGCTATAACGCTAATCCCGGATCATTCCAGCAAGCACTTGCATCGCTGATAGCATTTCCAGGCCAACATTGGTTAGTGCTTGGCGATTTTGCTGAGTTAGGCGAAACCAGTGAAAGTCTGCACAAACAACTAGGACTGGATGCAAAACAGAGTGGCGTAAGCCAATTATTTACTGTGGGTATGAAAAGTCGCATAGCCGCAGAGAGCTTTGGCACAAATGCGATTCATTTTGAGGATATAAGTACATTGCAGCAACATTTAGAGCGTCATTTGACAGACGGCGTGACATGTTTAGTAAAAGGTTCACGTTTTATGCAGTTGGATAAGTTAGCTGATGCCTTATCTCAGGAGGCAAAATAATGTTGTTACTGTTGAGCGAGTATCTAGCCCAATTTTATAGTGGTTTTAGTGTTTTCCAATATTTGACACTGCGAGCCATTTTGGGTGTGATGACAGCGCTTGGTATTGCCTTAATTATCGGGCCTACAATGATTCGCCAGTTGAGCTTTAAACAAATTGGCCAAGTCGTCAGACAGGATGGACCTGAATCTCACTTTAGCAAAAAAGGCACACCAACAATGGGTGGTGCTCTTATTTTAGTGGCGATTGCCGTCAGTACATTACTATGGGCAGATTTAACTAACCGATATATTTGGGTAGTGTTAGTCGTAACACTAGCCTTTGGCATCATTGGTTTTGTAGATGATTACATCAAACTTGTACGTCAAGATCCTCGTGGTCTTTTGAGCCGATATAAGTATTTCTGGCAGTCATTATTTGGTGCTGGTGCAGCAATATTTTTGTACACCACGACTTCTGTACCTGCTGAAACCCAATTGATTGTTCCTTTCTTTAAAGATGTGATTATTCCACTTGGTGCTTGGTATATGTTGCTTACCTATCTCGTGATTGTCGGAAGCAGTAATGCGGTCAATCTTACAGATGGCCTAGATGGGCTAGCGATTATGCCTACCGTGATGGTGGCAGCTGCATTAGGGTTGTTCAGTTATGTGGGTGGTCACTTTGAATTTGCGAGCTACTTACAAATTCCCTATATCCCAAGTGCAGGCGAGCTTGTTGTATTTTGCGCGGCTATAGTTGGGGCTGGCTTAGGCTTTTTATGGTTTAACACTTATCCGGCACAAGTGTTTATGGGAGATATCGGCGCGCTGGCTTTAGGGGCTGCACTCGGTACCGTAGCTGTTTTAGTTAGACAAGAGCTTGTGTTAGTGATTATGGGTGGCGTGTTTGTGATTGAAACGCTATCAGTGATGATTCAGGTTGGTTCTTACAAATTACGTGGAAAGCGCGTGTTTTTGATGGCACCGATACATCATCACTATGAATTGAAAGGCTGGCCAGAACCACGAATTATCGTGCGATTTTGGATTGTAACGGTCTTTTTGGTATTAATCGGTTTAGCGTCGTTGAAAATCCGATGACTTTTAGTATGGATAACCTCTCAAACAAAAATTGCCTGATCATCGGACTGGGTAAAACAGGTTTGTCATGTGCTCGATTTTTAGCCGATAGAGCTATGGGCATTGTGATGATGGACACAAGAGAAAATGTGTCACTAGCTGCTGATATTCAAAATGAATACCCACAAATTTTGGTAAAAACAGGCGGACTTGATCAAGACTGGCTGCTGAAAGCTGACATGATTATTCTCAGCCCAGGTGTCGATCCGCGATTACCAGAAATTGTGATGGCTCGTGAAGCTGGTATTGAAATCGTGGGCGATATCGAATTGTTCGCACGTTATACCGATGCTCCTGTAGTGGCCATCACAGGTTCGAATGGCAAAAGTACAGTCACTACTTTGCTAGCGCTAATGGCTCAGGTCTCAGGTAAAAATATTCGTGCTGGTGGCAATTTGGGTACACCTGCGCTCGACTTATTAGCTGAAATTGCTCCAGATTTTTACATTTTAGAACTATCCAGTTTTCAGTTAGAAACAGTCCGTTCTCTAAATGCCTTTGCCGCTGCAGTATTGAATATCAGTCCAGACCATATGGACCGTTATGATTCACTCGGTGAATACGTGCAAGCTAAAGAAACTATCTACAACGGTGATGGTGTCATGGTCATCAATCGAGACGATTCAACCGTTTTGGGCATGACCCAAGCAGATAGAAATGTGATTGGTTTTAGTCTGCAGCCATCAGCTGGCGTTGATTTTGGGTTGATTGAGCGTGATGGCATTGTTTTCCTAGCAGAGGGTGATGAGCCATTACTGGCTGTCGAGCAATTAAAAATCGTGGGTTCTCATAATCTAGCGAATGCACTTGCTGCTCTGGCACTTGGTTCAGCCATGGCTTTACCGATGAGTAGCATGCTGTCAGCACTTCGTGAATATCGTGGTTTACCACATCGCTGTCGTTTGGTTAGACAAATTAACAATGTGCGTTGGTTTAATGATTCTAAAGCAACAAATGTTGGAGCTTGTATTGCTGCGATTGAAGGCCTGACTGAAGTAGGGAAAATTATTCTAATTGCAGGCGGAGTAGGTAAAGATCAGGATTTTTCTGAGTTAACAGCATCGATTAGAAAATCAGTTCGAGCGGTAGTGCTGTTAGGAATAGATGCAGACAGAATCGGAGCGGTTATTCCTGAAGAAGTGACACAAATACGTGCAACTGACATGGCGGACGCTGTGAATTTAGCCAAGCAGTTAGCCCAAGATGGAGACAATGTGTTGTTGTCACCTGCATGTGCCAGCTTTGATATGTTCAGTGGTTATGCTGAGCGTGGCGATAGTTTTGAACAAGCTGTGCGGGAGGTGGCCGCATGAGCCAAGCACCAATGGAGTTCGATAAAAAACTATTGTTTTCAACGGGAGCATTACTGCTCATTGGTTTAGTGATGGTTTGCTCGGCATCGATCACGGTAGCCGATAGTAAATTAGACCAACCGTTGTTTTATTTTGTACGTCAATTTGCCTTTGCGTTGATTGGTCTTGTGTGTGCATGGGCAGTGGTCTCTATTCGTCTTGCTGTCTGGCAACGTATTGCACCACAACTACTAATGGCTGGTGTTGCCATGTTAATAATGGTGCTAATTCCCGGCATTGGGCGTGAAGTGAATGGTAGCTCTCGCTGGTTACCTTTAGGACCAGTTAATCTTCAAGTGGCCGAAATTATTAAATTATTTGCAATTGTATACATAGCAGACTATTTACAACGGCATCATGGCCGATTGCATGATTCTTTCTTCAAGGTATTAGCACCTTTGATGCTATTAGGTGTAGCTGCTCTGTTGTTACTTTTACAACCAGATATGGGCTCAATGGTCGTCATTATGTCAACAGTACTGGCGATGCTATTCCTAGGTGGAGCAAGGCTTGACATCTTTGCATCATTAATTGGTGTTATGGGTGGCTTATTTGCTTTGTTGATCTGGATAGCGCCATATCGTTTAGAACGTTTACAAAGTTTTATGGACCCCTGGGCAGACCCTTTTGGTAGTGGTTTCCAATTAACACAAGCATTGATTGCCTTTGGCAGAGGTGATTGGTTAGGTGTGGGACTTGGAAGCAGCATGCAGAAACTGTTTTATTTACCTGAAGCGCACACAGATTTCTTATATTCAATTATTGCTGAAGAGCTAGGGCTTGTCGGCGCGCTGACAGTCATTGCCTTATTTTTTGTGTTTATATGGCGTGCTTTATCTATCGGACGCGCTGCTGAACAAGCCGGTCAAGTGTTTGCTGCACAGATTGCCTACGGTATTGGCATATGGCTTGGTTTACAAGCATGCGTAAATATAGGCGTTAACATGGGGGCATTACCAACCAAAGGACTGACCTTACCTCTAATGAGTTATGGCGGTAGTAGTTTGGTCATCGTACTGGTGGCAATTGCTTTACTGTTCCGTGTGGATATGGAAACACGCTTGCCAGAAAAAGCCTCAGCGAGGATAAGACGATGACTAGAGTCTTAATCATGGCTGGCGGCACAGGTGGACATGTATTTCCGGCATTAGCTGTCGCAGACAAACTGCGTCAAAAGGATGTGGAAATATCGTGGATGGGAACAGCTCAAGGTATTGAAGCGAAGCTTGTTCCCGATGCAGGTTATACCTTGTCAGAAATTCACGTTAAGGGCCTACGTGGAAATGGTGCGCTAGGCTGGGTACTAGCTCCATTTAAAGTAATCAAAGCTGTGAGTGAAGCAAGAGCGATCATTAAAGAGCTTAAACCAGATGTGGTGATGGGCTTAGGTGGTTTTGCATCTGGTCCGGGAGGTTTTGCTGCTTGGTTAATGCGTAAACCGCTGATCATCCATGAGCAAAATGCTATTCCTGGATTAACAAACCGGCTACTCGCAAAGTTAGCCGATAAAGTACTAACTGGTTTTCCTAATACATTTTCTAAAGGGATCGAGGAAGAGTGGGTTGGTAATCCTGTCAGACAAGCGATAGAAGATTTATCGCCACCTGAAGAGCGCCAGTCAAGTCTTTCATCACAGCTGAAAGTATTAGTTTTGGGCGGTAGTTTAGGTGCAAGATCATTGAATCAAACGATTCCTGCTGCATTAGCAAAACTACCCGTTGGTGCCAGACCGCAACTGGTTCATCAATGTGGACAGAAACACATTGATGATTGTGAGCAGTCATATGAAATGGCTGATGTTAAAGCCAATATTGTTGCGTTTATAGAAGACATGGCGGGTGCTTATGAGTGGGCAGATTTAGTGATTTGTCGTGCTGGAGCATTAACTATCGCTGAAGTCTCAGCAGCCGGTGTTGCTTCGATTTTAGTGCCTTACCCCTATGCTGTAGATGATCATCAAACTTATAACGCAGAAATCTTAGTTGATGCCGAAGCAGCAATATTGATGCCTGACGCGAGTTTAGATGCAGATGAAATTGCACGCACGATAGAGAAGTTAGATTTGGATAGAGACGGTTTACTTAACATGGCAATCGCGGCGCGTAGTGTGGCAAAAACAGGTACAGCAGAGTATATAGCCAACCTTTGTATGGAGCTGACACATGGATAGACTAACCTCAGCTATGCAAAGTCGTGTCAAGCACATCCATTTCATTGGTATCGGTGGTGTTGGCATGGGCGGGATAGCCGAAGTATTGCTGAACCTTGGCTATCAGGTGAGCGGTAGTGATCTTGCCGAAAATAGTTTGATTAAACACCTCCGAAGTCTTGGGGCAACGGTCATGATTGGACATGACCCTGCATACCTTGATGAGGCAGATGTTGTCGTCGTGACAACAGCAGTGAATGCAGACAATGTAGAGTTAGTAGCGGCGAGAGAAAAACTAATCCCCGTCGTTCCACGAGCTGAAATGTTAGCCGAACTGATGCGATTCAGTTATGGCATTGCCGTAGCTGGAACGCATGGAAAAACCACCACAACTAGTTTGATTGCTGCGTTATTGAGTGAAGGTGAATTAGATCCAACCTTTGTCATTGGCGGTCGTCTTAATAGTGCAGGTAGTAATGCACGTCTTGGTACTGGACGGTATTTAGTAGCTGAAGCAGATGAAAGTGATGCTTCGTTCTTATATTTACAGCCAATGATCGCTGTGGTGACTAATATCGATGAAGACCATATGGCAACGTATGATGGTGATTTTGATAAATTAAAAGCCACTTTCATTGAGTTTTTACACCATTTGCCTTTCTATGGCTTGGCTGTTTTATGTCTTGATGATCCGGTCATTAAGTCATTATTAGCTGATGTAACTAGACCGTTTATTACTTACGGACAAGATGAAGACGCGGATTATCAATTAGTTGAATTAACACAGCATCAAGGGCAAAGCTTTTTCACCGTTATTGAAAAAAGAACAGGACAGAGCTATCCGGTTACCTTGAATATGCCGGGATTACATAATGCCTTAAATGCGACTGCTGCAATGGCTGTGTCACGGAATCTTGAAGTAAGCATTCAAGCGTGCCAGCAAGCCCTAGTGAAGTTTGACGGTATTGGTCGCCGTTTCAATATCTTAGGCCCAGTGAGAGCAGGCCATGGGGAAGCAACGCTAATTGATGATTATGGGCACCATCCCACTGAGATTGCTGCAACCTTAGCAGCAACCCGAGGTGGCTGGCCAAATAATCGTTTAGTGCTGGTTTTTCAACCACACCGTTACACACGTACGCGTGATCTTTTTGAAGATTTTGCACATGTATTATCCTCTGTGGATGTGCTGGTGGTACTTGAAGTGTATCCAGCTGGCGAAGCTAAAATTTCAGGTGCAGATGCTCGCAGTTTATGTCGTGCTATCAGATTGAGAGGGCAGGTCGAGCCTGTCTTTGCTGAAGATAAAGAAGAGTTATTCAATTTACTCCCAGGTTTGTTAGAAGCGGGTGACGTACTACTGACATTAGGTGCTGGAGATATAGGCCGAATGGCACAAGCTTTACCTCAAGTCTTAGATGGAGGTATTGAATGATGGCCTTACATCATACGATGAAGGGTGAGCTCAAAATGGGTGAGTCCCTAGTCAAATACAATTCATGGCGTGTCGGTGGCATAGCAAAACGTTTATATAAACCTACAGATAAACATGATTTGGCGTTGTTTTTACAGCAATTGCCTGAAGATGAACCGATATTGTGGCTTGGTTTGGGAAGTAATGTATTAATTCGTGATGGCGGTTTTAATGGCACAGTGATTGTGACAGCTGGAACCTTGCAACAGATTGATATTAATGACCGTTTCATTACTGCTGAAGCTGGTTTGTATTGCAGTAAATTAGCTAAGCAAGGTGCTAAGGCAGGATTGAAAGGGGCTGCATTTTGGGCTGGAATTCCTGGAACGCTGGGTGGAGCTTTAGCAATGAATGCAGGCGCACATGGCGATGAAACTTGGGATTATGTTACTGAAGTAACGACCATTGATAAAAATGGTCAGTTACATCATTACCCTGCAGCAGAATTTGAGGTGACATACCGCCACGTAGCATTGCCAGAAAATGAATGGTTTGTAGAAGCAAAAATGCAATTTGAGCTGGGTGATGATCAAGTTGAATTGGGTTTGATTCGAGAATTACTAAAAAAACGCAATGCGAGTCAA
The DNA here is from genome assembly GCA_011052985.1 of Methylophaga thalassica. Taxonomy (GTDB): domain Bacteria; phylum Pseudomonadota; class Gammaproteobacteria; order Nitrosococcales; family Methylophagaceae; genus Methylophaga; species Methylophaga aminisulfidivorans_A. The sequence continues at coordinate 9,572 of DRHY01000202.1, read as the reverse complement.
CCAACAAATCAACCTTGTGCTGGTTCTGTTTTTAGAAACCCACCAAATGACTATGCTGGACGATTAATAGAAGCCTGTGGTTTGAAAGGTTTTCAGCATGGTGGTGCCAGTGTCTCGACCAAACATGCCAATTTCATTGTCAATGAAGGCAATGCAACAGCAGCTGACATTGAGCAGCTGATCAGTAAAGTTCAACACAAAATTCAAGCTGAATTTGGCATCAATCTGATTCCTGAAGTCCACACCATAGGAGATGAAGCATGATAAAACGCATTCAATCCCCTAAAGAGTTTGGTCGAGTGGCTGTTCTAATGGGGGGGCACTCTGCAGAACGCGAGATTTCACTTATCAGTGGAAATGCTGTCTTAGCTGGTTTACAGCGTCAAGGTGTTGATGCCTATGGGGTTGATGTAAATACAGATATTAGCCGCACACTCTCATCAGGTGAGTTTGATTACGCCTTTAATGTCTTGCACGGACGAGGTGGTGAAGATGGCGTCATCCAAGGCTATTTAGACACTATTAATATGCCATACACCGGTAGTAGTGTTTCTGCATCAGTCCTGTCTATGAATAAACGATTGAGTAAATTGGTTTGGGAGCAGCAAGGATTACCGACGGCAGATTATGCCGTGGTAAATGCTGAAACGAATGCAAACCAACTTGCAGCAGACTTAGGCTTGCCACTCATTATCAAGCCCGTTAACGAAGGCTCGAGTATTGGGATGAGCAAAGTAAATGATGAAGCAGCTCTGGAAGCAGCTATCTCGCTAGCGCTGAAATATGACGCAGATGTCATTGCTGAGAAATGGATTGTTGGAGAAGAATATACCGTCGCCATACTTGATGGTGAGGCTCTGCCAGCTATTCGATTAACGACACCGCATGAGTTTTACGATTACGAAGCGAAATATCATTCGAATTCGACAGAATACAAGTGTCCTTGCGGTCTTAAAGCCGAAGAAGAAAAGAAAATGCAAACGCTTGCCCTTCAAGCCTTTAATGCATTGGGAATGAGAGCATGGGGACGCATTGACTTTATGCGTGATGAAAACGGTGACTTTTACATGCTTGAGGCCAATAGTGTTCCGGGTATGACCGATCACAGTTTAGTGCCAATGGCAGCAAAACAAGCTGGATTATCCTTTGATGATTTAGTCTGGCGCATTCTTGAAACAAGTATCAAGGAGGTAGTCAATGGCTAAAAGAGCATCGGGTGCCACGTTTAAACCAAAAGCGGTGAAAGCTCAGAAAAGAGCCATTAACTGGGCTTTAATTGCTAAACAGTGTTCAGTATTGGTGCTGGTATTAACTATCTTGGCTGGTGGAATGTATTTGCATGAGGCAGACACACTTCCTGTTAAACACGTGACTGTTGAAGGCGCGCTCCAACATACAAACAAAGATGCGTTGATCAGTGCCGTCACCCCCTTTGTTAGTGGCAGTTTTTTAGATGTGGATGTCGCCAATGTTCAGCAAGCAGGTAAAACGCTGCCTTGGGTCGAGCAAGTACAGGTCCGACGGATATGGCCTGATACCTTGCATCTTATTGTCAAAGAACATCAAGCGATAGCACGCTGGAATGATGATGGTTTAGTGAATAACCGGGGTGAAGTATTTAAGCCGAATAAACACACATTCCCTGATGGTTTAATTCAGCTAAATGGTCCTGAAGGCACTAGTGACATGATGGCGCGAAGATTAGTTTCTATTCAACAAAAAGTAGATGCGATAGGCGTAAAGGTGATTAAGTTGAGTATGGATAAACGTCGATCTTGGCAGGTTGATTTTAATGATGGCCTTCATCTCAAATTAGGCCGAGCTGATAGTGACAAGAGAGTAAACCGCTTTGTGGATGTATTTCAGAGCGGCTTGGCAAGCTATAAAGATGTCATAAGTGAAGTAGACATGCGCTATACCAATGGATTGGCAGTAGTGTGGAAAGATGGCCAGCAACCCGACTTTAATGGAACAGTATGATGTCAAAACGAACTGAAAAAGACCTCATCGTAGGCTTAGATATCGGCACCTCGAAAGTGGTTGCTATTGTTGCTGCGCCTATACTTGAGGCAGGCCCGAATGGAAATGCATTAGAAATCATTGGTATTGGTTCTCACCCTGCTAGAGGTATGAAAAAAGGGGTGGTCGTCAATATTGAATCAACCGTTCAGTCGATTCAACGGGCTGTAGAAGAAGCCGAATTAATGGCTGGATGCCAAATACATTCTGTTTATGCAGGTATTGCAGGCAGTCATATTCGCAGTCTGAACTCACATGGCACAGTGGCTATACGTGATAAAGAAGTGACTCAGGGTGATCTTGATCGTGTATTGGATGCGGCACGTGCTGTACATTTTCCAGGTGACCAACAGTTACTGCATGTTTTGCCACAGGAATACATCATAGATAACCAAGAAGGTATTCGTGAGCCTATTGGTATGTCGGGTGTGCGTCTAGAGGCCAAAGTTCACCTAATAACAGGTGCGGTCAGTGCAGCTCAAAATATCACTAAATGTATAGAACGATGTGGCCTAAGTGTTGATGGCATTGTGTTAGAGCAAATGGCATCAAGTTACTCCGTTTTAGATCAAGACGAAAAAGAATTGGGTGTTTGTTTGATAGATATTGGTGGTGGTACCACTGATATAGCCGTCTTTATTGATGGAGCCATTCGTCATACAGCAGTTATTCCCATTGCTGGTGACCAAGTCACAAATGATATTGCCGTAGCACTTCGTACCCCGACGCAATATGCAGAAGAGATCAAAATCAAATACGCCTGTGCTCTAACTCAATTGGCTCGTGAAGACGAAACCATTGAAGTGCCTAGTGTAGGTGACCGACCACCGAGACAACTTGCCAGACAAACATTGGCTGAAGTGGTGGAACCACGTTACGAAGAATTATTGATGCTAGTTCAGGCTGAACTACGTCGAAGTGGCTTTGAAGAGTTATTGGCTGCCGGCATTGTATTGACCGGTGGCAGTTCAAAAATGGAAGGCGTCATCGAGCTTGCCGAGGAAGTCTTTCATCTGCCTGTGCGATTAGGAGTGCCGCAACATGTTGGAGGACTTGTTGAGGTCGTTCGTAATCCTATTCATGCGACAGGTGTTGGTTTACTGATTTACGGTAACCAAGGTCATGCCACAGGGCATACAGAAGTAAAAGCAAGTGATGGTTTTAAAGGCATGCTAGCTAGGATGAAAAGCTGGTTTCAAGGAAATTTCTAAGCTGAGTAATTCGGCATGATGTTTTTTACATATTTTTGGGGGAGATACAATGACTTTTGAATTAATTGATACATATACAGAAAACGCTGTCATTAAAGTAATTGGTGTTGGCGGTGGTGGTGGTAACGCACTAGAGCACATGGTGATTAATCAAATCGAAGGTGTTGATTTTATTTCGGCCAACACCGATGCACAGGCGTTACGTAAGAGTTCAGCAACAACACAATTACAATTGGGTGGTGATATCACCAAAGGCCTAGGTGCTGGAGCGAATCCTGATGTCGGTCGTCAAGCTGCACTTGAAGATAGAGAACGCATCATGGAAGTTATCGGTGGTGCTGATATGGTGTTCATCACAGCTGGAATGGGCGGTGGTACTGGAACTGGAGCAGCACCTGTTGTGGCGCAAGTTGCAAAAGAAATGGGTATTTTGACCGTTGCCGTCGTCACAAAGCCTTTCCCATTCGAAGGCGGCAAACGTATGAAAATTGCCCAAGCCGGTATCGAAGAGTTGGCACAACATGTTGATTCATTGATCACAATTCCCAATGAAAAATTATTGAAAGTGTTAGGTAAGGATATGACCTTACTAAACGCCTTCAAATCAGCTAATGATGTGCTATTGGGCGCTGTTCAAGGTATCGCTGAATTGATTACCCGTGAAGGTATGATTAACGTCGATTTTGCTGACGTTCGTACAGTGATGTCAGAAATGGGAATGGCCATGATGGGAACTGGCTATGCCAAAGGTGAGAACAGAGCCCGTGAAGCAGCAAAATTAGCTGTATCAAGCCCACTCTTAGAAGATGTCGATTTAGCTGGTGCACGTGGTGTGTTAGTCAATATTACGGCTGGTTTAGATATGAGTATTGGTGAGTTTGAAGAGGTGGGTAATACGATCAAAGAATTTGCCTCTGATGACGCTACAGTTGTTGTTGGGACAGTGATTGATCCTGATATGACAGATGAATTGCGAGTAACAGTAGTAGCAACAGGACTTGGTGGTGAACGTGTTGCATTGGCAAAATCGCCTGAAACGCCAGCACCACAGATTGAAATCGTTAAAAAATCTGTTGAGATTGATTACGATGAACCAACGGTTATTCGCAACGGAAAAGATACGCAACAGAAACAAGTAGCCAATGGCGATGTCAATATGGATTACTTAGATATTCCAGCATTTTTGCGTAGACAGGCTGATTAATTAGTCTGGCTGGGAATATAAGGCCTATGGTATTATGATCTGATCTACAACTATATTAGGGGGTAATGTACCGTGATAAAACAACGGACATTAAAAAATGTGATTCGTGCGACCGGTGTTGGTCTGCACAGTGGTGAGATGGTTTATTTAACCCTTCGCCCGGCTGCCCCTAATACAGGCATTATCTTTCGTCGAGTTGATTTAGACCCCGTGGTTGAAATTCATGCTAAAGCAGAGAATGTCGGTGAAACCGCATTATCAACAACATTGATTGAACATGGACAACGAGTGTCTACCGTTGAACATTTGTTGTCTGCCTTAGCAGGCTTAGGTATCGATAATGCGTATATCGATTTAAATGCCTCAGAAGTACCCATCATGGATGGTAGTGCTGGACCATTTGTTTTTTTAGTTCAGTCTGCGGGTATTGAAGAACAGAACATCGCCAAGCAATTTATCCGAATCAAAAAATCTGTGATTTTGGAAGACGGAGATAAATGGGCTAAATTTGAGCCCTTTGATGGCTTTAAAGTGTCTTTTACTATAGATTTCGAGCATCCAGCTTTTACTGGTCGACCTCAACAGGTCGATGTTGACTTTTCCTCCACGTCATTTGTCCGTGAAGTCAGTCGTGCTAGAACATTTGGGTTCATGAAAGACATTGAAAAATTGCGCCAGAATAATCTCGCACTAGGTGGCAGTATGGATAATGCTATTGTTGTCGATGACTACCGTATTTTGAATGAAGATGGACTTCGCTACGAAGATGAGTTCGTTCGTCACAAAGTACTTGATGCCATCGGTGATTTATATTTACTCGGTCACAGCCTGATAGGCTCATTCAACGGTTATAAATCAGGACATGAAGTCAATAATAAATTGCTTCGTAAACTCATTGCTCAAGAAGATGCTTGGGAGCTAGTCAGCTTTGAGGACGATAAGGATGCCCCCATCCTATTCAGTCGTCCAGCGGCTTCGATCACTGGTTAATCTAGGGTTTGCCAGAACGACGACTAGCTAATTTTTGCAAGGCGGCCTTTAAAGGGCCGTCTTTCATTTCAGCTGCTGTACTTTCTACAATGTCAGCTGAATCGGAAGAGAGTCTTTTGGGTGGAGTATATGGTCCAATCTCATCACGATATGTTTTGGGTCTGACTTTGACTTTTAGTTTGGTGACAGGCTTAGGTAAATGAGCCGATATGTTTTTACATAATAGTCGAGACTGAAAGCGCAACAAGCTGGCGTAACTTGCATTGTCAGTGATGACAATAATGCTATCGTCGCTTATATTTGCTAAGTTGCAATGATTAACAAATTTTAATGGCAAGCTATTTTGGAAAATAGTGTTAAGCTTGTCTAATTTTTGAGCGCGAATAGTCAAGCTATTCATGTGGTTATCTTTTTTATATAGCTTACCGATACGCTCTGGTTTTTTTGACATATGATTCGACTGAGTAAGGGATAAAAATGCAGGTTATCATTATATCCTCAAACAGCAAGACACATAAGCATTGGCATCTTAGTCGAGCTACATTAGTGTGCTTAATCGCCTTGCTCATAAGTATCTCTAGCCTATTTAGCTATGAGCTTGCTAAATGGATACACACATCAAATTCAGCTGACAATTTTCCTGCGACGATATCATCAAATCAATCAGAGCAATTTGAATTAAATCCGACGGAAAATGACAATACCGCCCTGCAGGATTTTTACGCAAAACAACTTGGTGGACTTCAAGCTGAAACCATACGGCTAAAAATGTTCAGTGAAAGACTCGCTGAAATTGCTGGCTTCGACAGTACAAATTTTTCATTAGACGAGCATCCAGGACAAGGCGGTATAGAAGAACATGGTACGACACTTGATAGTGCGACACTGCAACGTGGAATCAAACAACTATCATCTGATCTTCAAAGTCAAAATCAAAACTTGAGTGCATTAGAAGAGTATCTAATCACGAAAGATACATTAGCATCAGGTATTCCTGAAGGAAAGCCTGTTAAGGATGGTTGGATTTCTTCGTTTTATGGCTACAGAGTAGATCCTTTTAACGGTAAAAAAACCTTCCATGAAGGTTTAGATATTGCTGGAAAAACAGGTACCTCCGTTACAGCAGTCGCTGATGGAATGGTAAGCTGGGTCGGTGAACGAGGCGGTTATGGCGGACTTGTCGAAGTCGACCATGGAAATGGTTATGTAACACGTTATGCACATAATAAAACCATCAAAGTAAAACAAGGGCAGCGTGTTACTAAAGGACAGACTTTAGCCTTAATGGGCTCTACAGGTCGTTCTACAGGTCCTCATGTTCATTATGAAGTGCTACGAGACGGCAAACATATTAATCCTTATAGTTTTATCAAATAAACTACATCCCTTGTTTTCAAGCAGGGAAGTCTCCACATGATTGGTTGTGTTATTCAATCTATCAGTCACTACGAGTTATAATTCCTCGTTTAATACAATATTTCGGTATTCAGACCGTAATCACAACAGTTAAGGCGAAGTAATGGTTAGCAAGTTTTTCAGTAAAATCTTTGGTAGTCGCAATCAACGTGTTTTGAAAAAAATGACTAAATTTGTTGATGAAATAACCAAGTTTGAAACCGAACTCGAGCAACTTGATGATGCAGCGTTGCAAGCCAAAACTACCGACTTTAAACAGCGTCTAACGGATGGTTCTTCAATAGATGATTTATTAGCCGAAGCGTTTGCTGTGGTGAGAGAAGCAAGTAAGCGAGTGCTCGGTATGCGCCACTTTGATGTGCAGATGATCGGCGGGATGGTGCTCAATCAAGGTAAAATTGCCGAGATGAAAACAGGTGAGGGTAAAACCTTAGTTGCTACTTTAGCCGTTTACCTCAATGCGCTGGAGGGACGTGGTGTTCACGTCATCACTGTCAATGATTACCTAGCTAGTCGTGATGCCAGTCAGATGGGCAAGCTATATGCTTTTTTGGGGCTTACTACAGGTGTCATCGTTGGTGGATTGGACGGAGAAGCGCGCCGGCAAGCTTATAATTGCGATATAACTTACGGCACAAATAATGAGTTCGGTTTTGACTATCTTCGCGACAATATGGCGTTTAGTATTGAAGAAAAAGTGCAGCGAGAACTTAACTTTGCTGTAATTGATGAAGTCGATTCAATCTTGATTGACGAAGCCCGAACCCCATTAATTATTTCAGGTCCAGCAGAGGATAGCTCAGAGCTCTATTTGAAAATAAACACGCTCATCCCTTACTTAACTAAGCAAGAAGGTGAAGGCGAAGATATTACAAAGCCTGGTGATTACACCTTAGATGAGAAAAATAAACAAGTCCATTTCACCGAAGCTGGTCACGAAAAAATTGAAGCCATGTTAGCTGAAATCGATCTGCTGGCCGAAGATGCCAGTCTGTATGATGCTGCAAATATCGGTCTTATGCATCATGTCACTGCTGCATTAAGAGCGCATGTTTTATTCCAGCGTGATGTTGATTATATTGTGCAAGACAATCAGATTGTTATTGTTGATGAATTTACAGGTCGTAGCATGCCTGGTCGACGTTGGTCTGAGGGGCTTCATCAAGCTGTCGAAGCAAAAGAAAATGTCAAAATTCAAAATGAAAATCAAACCTTAGCTTCTATTACCTTCCAGAACTATTTCCGTCTTTATAAAAAATTGTCAGGTATGACGGGAACGGCTGATACAGAAGCGTATGAGCTGCAATCTATCTATGGTTTGGAAGTCGTTGTTATTCCTACCCATAAAGAAATGCAAAGGAAAGATGAAGCAGATCGAATTTATCTGACAGGCAAAGAGAAATTTGAAGCCATTTTAGAAGACATTAAAGAACGCGTAAAAAATGGCCAGCCAGTGCTAGTCGGTACTGCATCAATTGAAAGTTCGGAATACCTAGATAAATTACTAGTTAAAGCCAACATTCCTCATGAAGTCCTCAATGCTAAGTTTCATGAAAAAGAAGCCCACATTATTGCAAATGCTGGTATGCCAGGTGCGGTGACTATCGCTACAAATATGGCGGGCCGTGGTACTGATATCGTTCTCGGTGGCAGCCTCGATGCACAATTAGAAGCATTAGGAGAAGAGGCTACTGAAGAACAAAAGCAAGAAGTTCGTGATGCATGGATGAAACGCCATGATGCTGTTTTAGTCTCCGGTGGTTTGCACATTGTTGGGACAGAGCGTCATGAATCACGACGAATTGATAATCAATTACGCGGTCGTTCAGGTCGTCAAGGCGATCCTGGTTCAACACGTTTTTACCTTTCTCTTGAAGATAATTTGATGCGTATTTTTGCCTCTGAGCGTATGGCAGGTTTAATGCAAAAACTTGGTATGGAAGAGGGCGAAGCCATTGAACATCCATGGGTTTCACGAGCCATTGAAAATGCACAGAGAAAAGTAGAAGGTCATAACTTTGATATTCGTAAACAGTTATTAGAGTTTGATGATGTTGCAAATGATCAACGTAAAGTCGTCTATGACCAACGAAATGAATTGATGGCAACAGATGATGTGTCTGAAACTGTCAGCTCGATGAGAAGTGCTGTCCTTAACGATGTAATCAGTTTATACATTCCACCAAACAGTATTGATGAGCAGTGGGATGTAGCTGGCCTAGAAGAGTCAATGAGAGATGAGTTTGCCTTGCAGTTACCCGTTAATGAGTGGCTGGAGAATGATGATAGTCTGCATGAAGAATCACTACGTGAACGAATTATTCATGAAGCTGAACAAGCTTATCAAGCAAAAGAAGAAGCAGTTGGTGCCGAATTGATGCGCCACTTTGAAAAAGCGATTATGCTGCAAACACTAGATAATCAGTGGAAAGACCACCTAGCACAAATGGATTATTTGCGAGCGGGTATCAATTTACGTGGTTATGCTCAAAAAGATCCGAAACAAGAATATAAACGAGAGTCTTTCACCTTGTTTACAGCCATGTTGGAGAACATCAAACATGAAGTCATCAAGCTTATTTCTCGTGTGCAAATTCGTGCTGAAGAAGATGTTGATGCCGTAGAAGAACAACGTCGCCAGTCTGAAGCTGTTGAATATCAGCACGAATCAGCTCAAGCGATGAATAGTGAAGAAGCGGAAGCAGAAGACTCACTGGAGGCTGCTCAGCCTT
>DRHY01000201.1 GCA_011052985.1 Methylophaga thalassica | reverse complement strand
CTTACCGGAAGAAAAAGAATGGCTTCGCAATGCGGTTGCTGAATATATTGAAGAAGAATTGGGTCATCAAGAGTGGATTTTAAATGACATTGAAGCCTGTGGGTACGATAAGGAAATAGTAAGACAGAGTCAGCCAAACTGGCATACTGAAATGATGGTGTCCTACGCCTACGATATGGTTAACCGCATCAATCCAGTCGGTTTTTTTGGCATGGTTCATGTGCTTGAAGGGACGAGCATCACCACGGCTGATAGAGCGGCCGATGCTATTCAAACAGCCTGTAATTTACCAAACAAGGCCTTCAGTTATTTACGATCACATGGTGCGTTGGATCAAGACCATGTCAAGTTCTTTGAGGGGCTGATGAATCAAATAACAAATACAGAAGAACAACAACTGATCATTAACAGTGCTAAACGTTTTTATATGTTGTACGGCAATGTGTTTCGAAGCCTGACAAATGAGGCAATGCCATGTCATCTATAAACAACGCCAGTGTTTTAGTCACCGGTGCCGCCGGAGGTATTGGGCAGGCACTGGTAAAAGCACTGGATAAAGCAGGCGCAAACTTGATTTTGACAGATGTGAATGAAGAGCGACTCAAGCAAGTCTCATCGACAATGGCTAAGCGGCCGCCTTTTTTTGTCGCTGATGTCAGCAATCCAACTGATCGGGCATTGTTGATCAATTTTTGCGAACAGCAAGATCCGCCGTTGCAAATGGTGATCAATCTTGCCGGTATTAATCATTTCGGCGCACTAAGCGATCATAATGATGTACTTTTAGAGCGTATGTTGATGATCAACTTGCAATGCCAAATAGCGCTGTGTCGAGATTTACTGCCTTTATTATCACAGAACCAGCCGTCAACGATTATCAATGTCGGTTCTATCTTGGGAAGCATTGGCATACCAGGTTATAGCGTTTACTGTGCAACAAAATTTGGTTTACGTGGCTTTTCTGAAGCCCTAGGCCGAGAATTGTCTGACACCAAAGTAGCTGTTCGCTATTTTGCTCCACGTGCCACAAAAACAGCTTTAAATGACGCACGAGTCAATGAGATGAATGCGGCACTGGGAAATAAAGCAGACACCCCAGAACACGTCGCTGAAGCATTATTAGCGTTCATCGAAACAGATAAAAAACGCCACTATCTAGGTTGGCCTGAAAAGTTTTTTGTTAGATTAAACAGTATATTACCTGGACTAGTTGATAATTCGTTTATCAAACAGTTACCCACCATAAAACGATTTTTCCAATGAAGGATACGATGATGAAAACACTACTCATTTCACTGATTGTTAGCGCATTTAGTTTGCCTGCATTTGCAGGTGTGATGGAGGAGGTGGCTGACCTTCAAACGCAGTGGGCAACAGTAAATTACACACTTCAAGATGAAGAGCAGCAAACGGCGTATGAAAATCTCGTTAATAAAGCGAATGAGGTGGTTCAAACGTATCCAGATCGGGCCGAGTCACATATTTGGCGAGGAATAATTGAATCTAGCTTCGCTGGAGCTAAAGGTGGATTAGGCGCACTATCACTGGCAAAGGCGGCTAAATCAGATTTCGAAAAAGCCATCAGTATTGATGATAAGGCAATGAATGGATCTGCTTATACGAGTTTGGGGACACTCTATTTCAAAGTACCTGGTTGGCCGCTAGGGTTCGGTGATGATGACAAAGCGGAAGCGATGTTACGAAAAGCACTGAAAATCAATCCACAGGGTATAGACAGTAACTACTTTTATGCTCAATACTTGATTGAGAAGAAACAATATAAAAGCGCTGAACTATTTTTAAATAAAGCAAAAAATGCGGCGCCAAGACCGACAAGACCCCTTGCAGATAAGGGCCGTCATGCGGAAATAGACCAGTCACTCAAGCTGGTGATGGATAAATTAGGAAAATAATTCTATGCAGGTATTACTCATTGAAGATGATGTGTCTCTAGCCCAAGGCTTGCAAACGAGTCTTAAGCGTGAGGGATTTAGTGTCAATCATCTGAGAGAAGGAAAATCTGCATTGAGTAGTGTGGCCACTTCAGAACCAGATATTGTTATTTTAGATTTAGGTTTACCAGATATGGATGGTAATGAGGTGCTTCGTCAAATCCGAAAAAATCACTCCGAATTGCCTGTACTGATTTTGACTGCTCGCAATACTATCGAAGATAAAGTCACCGGCTTAGATAATGGTGCTGATGATTACCTAGCAAAACCGTTTGAAATTGATGAGCTATTGGCTCGCCTGCGCGTTCTTGAACGTCGTTTGAGTAGTCTGAAACATGCCGATTTAACGGTAGGGGACGTATCGATTGATACCCGTGCCCAACAAGTGAGGGTAGCAGGGATTGATGTAGACTTTTCTCGGCGTGAATACATGTTGCTAAAAATGCTTCTGGAAAATGTCGGACGTGTGCAAACACGCGATAGCCTTGAATCCAAGCTATACAGTTGGGGCGAAGAAATTGCCAGTAACGCGATTGAAGTTCATATTCACCATTTGAGAAAAAAACTTCCTGAACAATTTATCAAAACAGTGCGTGGTGTCGGCTATACTATCAAGCCACAATGAAATCGATCAGACTTTACCTATTACTAGCATTATTGGCCACGATAACGCTAGTTAATTTTGTCTCCTTATTGCATGGTTATCAATCGAGTATGCAAAAGGCGGAATCTTTATTTGATTCTCGCCTAAAAAGTACAGCAATGCTGATCAAACTGGCTAATTCTGCCAAACAAAACCAACAACACAGCGCTGAAAAAGAAGATCCCTACACGTTTTTTCAAATTTTTAATGAGAGTGGTAATGAGCTGATTATCCACTCAAGCAATGCACCACATATCATGTTGGGTGAGTTAAGCGAGGGGTTTCATGATGTCAATTTCGCCAGTTATCGGTGGCGTAATTATGTGCATGAAGATACTAAATTGCAGCGTTGGATTGTTGTCGCTGAACGGATCGATATTCGCTATATTCTGGCTGAAGACGTTGTGTTGGAATCGCTAGTACCGATTGTCTTGGCCATTCCTGTATCGGCATTAATTATTTGGTTTGCTGTTGGTCTGGGTCTAAAACCACTCACTTTATTTGCTACGCAGCTAAGTCATAAGCGTGTTGATGATTTGAGTCCAATTACCCTTGAACGAGTGCCAAGTGAGCTGACAACCGTAGTAAATAGTACAAACTCACTGCTATTGCGTTTGGAAGAAGCCTTTGACCGTGAGCAACGTTTTTCTGCTGATGCCGCGCATGAGTTGCGAACACCGGTCAGTGTCTTAAAAGTGCACTTACATAATCTTGGTACACGATTAGGTCGACAAGATGAAGATATCGTTTTACTGACTGAGGGGGTCGAGCGAATGGGGCATTTAATCGAACAGATTCTGGCCTTGTATCGCACTTCTCCTGATCAAGCTGCCGTGAAGTTCGAACAAGTGGATGTATTCAAAACGGTGCAATCGCTGATTGCCTTTAATTACGATACCTTTGATCGGAAACAGCAAACCATTGATCTCGACGGTGAGTCACATGTGATTGAAGCCAATCTATTTGCGCTGGAAACCTTAGTAATGAACCTGATAAACAATGCGAATAAATACACGCCAGAACAGGGTGAAATTCATGTTGAAGTGAAACGGCATGAATTAGGTGTGTTATTGCGGGTTGAAGACTCGGGTCCTGGCATTCCTGAAGCTCAGCGAGAACGCGTTTTTGAACGTTTTTACCGCCTTCACGGTGATCGACACGATAGTGGTGTTGTAGGGTGTGGACTGGGTTTAACGATTGTTAAACATATTGCTGATCTGCATCACGCGACTATTAACCTAGGTACATCAGCCAACGGCGGCGGTTTACGGGTTGATGTTATTTTTCCATTAAGAGCAATAAGCCATGCGTAACATTTGCTTAATCATTTTTTTACTGTTGCCTTTCCTGTCTGCTCAAGCAGATACCATGGTGGTAGAGGTACGTATTAAAGATCATTTATTTTTTCCTGATGAGATCAGAATTCCTGCAGACACTAAAGTTAAGTTATTGATTAAAAATGAGGATGTGACAGCAGAAGAATTTGAAAGTTATGAGCTAAATCGTGAAAAAGTCATCGCCGGTGGTAGTCAGGCAATTGTATTTATTGGGCCGTTATCGATTGGGGTATATCCGTTTTTTGGTGAGTTTTTCCCAAAAACAGCCCAAGGCAAAGTTATTGTGGAGTAAGCCTGTTGTTACTAAATGCCGTCATCATTGTCTTGAGAGAAGTGCTCGAAGCCTCGTTACTGGCGAGTACATTTTTAGCGATCAGCCAGATGTTACAAAGAGATAGAAAATGGATTTTCTTCGCTTTTTCACTGGGGTTGGTAATGGGAAGTATTTATGCGCTGTCGATAAGCTCGGTATCAATGATGTTTGGTGGGGCAGGACAGGAAATACTTAATGCCAGTATGCAAACATTAATTTATCTTTCTTTGTTGGTTTTTGCTGCTGCTGTTCCTCATCAAAATAAACCACTTTTCCGCAACCTGACCATTATCAGCCTCGTTTTTGCCGTGGTGTTATCACTCTCAAGAGAGGGCTCTGAAGTGTTGTTATTCATTACCGGGTTTATCGGTGTGCCGACACTATTTAATTCAGTCTTGCTTGGTGGTGCTGTGGGGGCAGGTATTGGTTTGAGTGTTGGTGTGTTTTTCTATTATTTATTGATTCATCTCACACCACGTTTTGGGGTGTGGTTGGGCTATGTCATTTTATTGCTGATATCCGGCAGTATGATGTCGCAGGCCGTTGAGTTCATGATGCAAGCTGATATATTTAGCTCCACAGCGCCTGTATGGGACAGTTCTTCACTAATTAGTGAGCGTTCGATATCTGGCCAGTTGTTGTATGCACTGATTGGTTATGAAGCGACTCCCACCTTGAGCCAAGTTATCGCCTATATCGGCAGTATGACCTTATTCATTGTTATTGCCATTACCAGTTCAACCCTGCGAGAAAAACACTTATGAGCATAGCCATTCGTCATCTATCGGCATTTACATTACTTCTATCGCCATTAATAGCGAATGCCGATGGCTCAGCAATTGATAAAGTCTACCACCCCTATGTGGAACCGCTAGAACAGGAATTTGAATGGCGAATGATCACTGCAGATGGCGATTCCCTACAAAAATTCAGTTATGGTCAATCAGTATCAGATCGTTTGTACATTGAAGGCTATCTTGTCGCAGCTGATCAGCAGGATAATTTTCACCTCAGTAGTGTTGAGCTGGAGGTGAAATATCAACTTACCGAACAAGGTGAGTATGTGATTGATTGGGGCTATTTAGGCGAGCTGGAACGTTCAACGCGATTCAATGGCTGGGAGTATACCAATACGCTGTTGATGGAAAAACAGTGGGGGAATTGGGTTGGTGCGGCTAACTTATCCTTAGTATATGAGTGGGGCAGTGAAGTAGACAATGAATTAGAAACGGCCGCCGCATTACAAGCTAAATACCGTCTATCACGCCACTTTGAGCCTGCTATTGAACTCTATGCTGGACAAGACTCTCATGCCATTGGTCCGGTTGCGTTAGGGGACTTGCGCTTGGGACCAGGTAAGAAGTTACATTGGGAAACCGGGGTACTGTTTGGTGTTGATGATAAAACCCCCGATACAACATTACGTTTTTTAACGGAGTTTGAATTTTAATGTATTGCTGCATTAGGATTTAAGCTCACTTAAAGAAGCGTTAACATCGGTTAAATTTGTTTAAGTTTGTGTTAATGCGCCTACTATAGTCTGTCTCTAAAATAATAAAGAGAGACACTATGACTATTCGCTATTCTCAACCAGTAAAGAACGCTTTTCATTCGACTCAAATCAACTGTTTTTGGGGCAAAACGAGGAAAACGCTTCTTCAGTTTCTCGTCTCTCTCTGTTTAACCCTATTTTATGCCACGGCTCATGGTCAAAATTTAGCACTTTCAGCGACGGAAATGACAAACTTAGGCGTGAAATACATGGAAGCCACGCCGGTTTTAGCAACCACTAGTCAGCATTTCCCTGCTCAGGTTTCCGTTCCAAATAGTCAGCGTCATATTGTGCAAACAACACAAGAAGGGGTGGTCAACTCCATACTGGTAGCAGAAGGGGATCGTGTTAAAAAAGACCAGATACTGGCATCCGTTAATAGTCCACAACTTATCACGCTGCAAACAGAATTCCTCAATAGCTATAGTCAGCTTTCTCAGGCCAGTACAGATATGGCGCGTGATAAACAATTGTTTGAAGAAGGCATTATTGCCGAACGACGTTACCTTGATACCAAGTCCCGTTTTCAACAACAAAAAACAGTGGTCGATAGTTATCTAAAAACCATGCAGCTAGCGGGGATGGATCAACAGGCAATTAACGCTCTTAAGCAATACCGAAAATTAGACAGCACTCTACAGATAAGAGCGACAACCGATGGTGTGGTGATGGCCCAGCAT
>DRHY01000200.1 GCA_011052985.1 Methylophaga thalassica | reverse complement strand
GGTGCCACCAGCTTCGGTTTAGTCTTTGTCGGCATGGGGGGAGATGACGTTATTTTGGATATATTTACCTCTTTACCCGGCGGAAAGTGGACCTTCCTTCTGGTCAGTATGCTGATGATTTTCTTTTTGGGCTTTTTTCTAGATTTTATTGAAATCTGTTTTATCGTTGTCCCAGTCATCGCACCAGTTGCTATCCATTTGGGACTCGACCCGCTCTGGTTTGCCCTGCTTATTGCACTTAATCTGCAGACTTCTTTCTTAACGCCCCCTTTTGGCTTTTCTTTGTTTTATCTTAAAGCCAGCGCACCCGCTTCACTGAAATTACAATCGATCTATAAAGGCATCATCCCCTTTGTTGGCATTCAGATGATTGTGCTTATTCTAGTGATTCTGTTTCCAAGCTTAAGTCTTTGGTTGCCGGAGTTCATGGCTCGATAAAAAGCTGATGTTGCAGAGCCCCCGAAGCACAAGCTTAAATAAAGTGTGGAAAGTAGAATTGTAAAAAAATCGCAATTACCATATATTAATGCAAATCAATCGCATTTCTAAATGGTAATAATATGCACTCGCTTGCAAAAAAAAGCACATTCCTCATTTTAGCCTCATACTCCATAACGCCTGTTCTTGCAGCTGACACAACTACAGAATTATCAACGCTAGTAGTAACAGGTCAGCAAACACCTTATATCCAACTTTCAGAAACAGCCACAAAAACTAACCAAGACCTGCTTGATACGCCACTAACGGTTAATACTATCAACAAGGCATTTATCGACGATCTTCAGGCTGAAACATTAGCTGATGTCTATCCTTACATTGTCGGGTTGAATCAATCTGGCAATAACGCAAACAGTGTCACTCTCCGAGGTTTATCATCAAATCTACAAAACATACAGATTGATGGTTTACCAGGATTAGCATCGCGATTTGGTTCGCCATCAACTGCGAATATTGAACGAGTTGAAGTATTAAAAGGACCTGCAAGTGTTCTATATGGGCAAATGCAACCCGGTGGCTTAATTAATATTGTCACCAAGAAACCAGAGGAAGAGGCAAAGAACTCCATCAGTTTTAGTGGACGTAGTTATGCTTCTCCTGAATCAGGGCTTGGTTCAGACTTGGGTAGTACGATCACTTATGACACCACCGGACCACTCAATGATGATAAAACGCTGCTGTACCGTTTTATAGGCAGTGTTGAAAATATTGATTCCTTCCGTGATGGTGTTAATGCAAATAATCTGTATCTGTATCCATCATTAAGTTATCAAATCGATCCTGATACAAAAGCCACTGTAGGTATGGAGTATATCCGTGAACGACGTGATGCTGACGATGGCTTAGTAGCAGTCAATAATGATATTCATCAGATTGCTGATGCGGAAACACGCTACCAAGAAGATGGTGATTATGACAACGATGAAGGCTTGGTCTTATTTGGTCGTCTAGAAAATCAACTCAATAATTCGACCTTATTACGAGTAAACATGAGAAGTGTTTACCACGAAGATGATAGAAAGCTTTATGAAAACAACCGAGTAAATGATGCAAGCAATATTGATGATGCCACTCTTCGCCGAAGAGATAGACATCAATTTAATAAGCGGCAGTATCATTTCTTTGATGCCAATATTATGCATTCATTTGAAACAGCAGGCTTGTTTCATCAAGCCATAGTGGGCATTAATGGTGGGTTCGAACGCTCAGATTATGAACGTATTCGCTTTGGATCAAATATTACGCCTCCTATCTCTGTCATCAACCCTGTAACGGGAGGATCACCTGCAACGATAAAATCAGGTAATCATCGGGTAACGGATTACTATAATGCCGGCCTATACGCACAAGATACTATCGATTTAAATGATTATTTTTCAGTTATGTTGGGCGGCCGTTTTGATACACAACGTACTCGCTACAACGAAAAAGTGGCCAATGATTTCGAAAAAGCTAATACCCATAAGTTTTTACCACAAGCCGGGATTGTCTACAGAGCCACTGACAATATTTCACTCTATGCCAGCCACACAGAATCCTTTAATCCTAATACTATTGAAAAACGTTCTGCTAGCGGTGATAGCTTCGCACCAGAGCTAGGTACACAAAATGAGTATGGTATCAAAGCCTCTCTATTTGATGACAAACTGAATATCACTGCCGCCCACTTTAAGATAATTAAAGATAATATTATCGAGACAAACAATAATGATGAATACGAATTATTAGGCCAGTTAGAGAGCAAAGGGATGGAGTTCGAGCTTCAGGCCTTACCCATTGAAAACTGGCAAATTCGTCTAGGCTATGCTTATACCGACTCAATTCTAAGCAAAAGCCCAACAGCCAACCTTGTCGGCCAACAAAATGCATTCGCACCAACACATAATGCCTTTATTTGGACCCGTTATAATATGCCAAAACCAGTCTGGGGAGGACGATTAGGATCTGCTGTTGGTGTTAATTACCAATCATCTCAGTTTACCAACGCGGATCCCGACAAACAGGTAGAGTTTCCAAGCTATGTGCGTTTCGATTTGGGGTTTTATTATGATATTCAGAGCTATCAAGTGGCATTAAATATTGAAAATCTGTTTGATAAAACCTACTACACAGGTGGTAAGACGAATATCAATATCTACCAAGGTGACCCCCGCCTAATAACCCTCTCGTTAAAAAAATCATTTTGACGAAAGTAAAAAACATCAATAGTAAAGTGACGACTAGGCTTGAACAATAAGGTTTCGGCCTCGT
>DRHY01000199.1 GCA_011052985.1 Methylophaga thalassica | reverse complement strand
GGATTATCACTTGGTTCTTACCTTGCTCTTACCTGCTTTGGTTTTATTGTTGGTATTTGGCTTTGTCAGCGAGCTGCTGACTGGCTGCAAAAGGATGATCCTTCAGAGATTGTGTGGGATGAGGTGATTGGTTATTTAGTGACGATGGCTGCAGCACCGATAGCATGGTGGTGGTGTATTGTCGGATTTGTCTTGTTTAGGATTTTTGATATTGCCAAACCATGGCCGGTCAGTTTAGCTGATAAAAAACTTCACGGTGGTTTTGGCATTATGTTGGATGATGTCATCGCCGGTATATATGCACTAATAGCGTTACAACTTATTGCTTATAGTTTGTAACACACTGGGATGACACCATCCACCTGTTTATTTAAGAATGTCTACTACATCAAACTGATGATTTTGGGTGCCGTGATGAGCAATCTTCAATGCACCTAGTTTAGAGGCAATACGTCCGGTTTCTTCCCAGTCTTTACCATGTAAAATCCCATGTAAGAGACCTGCTCTGTAGGCGTCTCCACAGCCTGTGGGATCAATGACAGCCGTGGCTTGTTCACAAGCGATATCAATACGTTTTCCTTCAGTATAAATATGAGAACCTTGTGCACCTCTGGTTATGATCAAAGCGTCGACCAATTTTGCCGCTTCTTCTTCAGTTAACCCTGTTCTATCCATAAATAGCTGAGCTTCATAGTCATTTAATGCCAAATACGTTGCTTGTTCGGCAAAAGCTAATAACTCTTCGCCATTGAACATTGGTAGGCCTTGGCCGGGATCAAAAATAAACGGAATATTGGCTTGTTTCAATTGCTCAGCATGCTGCAACATGCCGTCTCTACCATCTGGAGCGACGATAGCGAGTTTAATATCTTTTGCTTCACTAATAGACGTCTCATGAGCGACATTCATCGCACCAGGATGGAAGGCTGTGATTTGATTATCATCTTGGTCCGTCGTGATAAACGCTTGAGCTGTGTAATGACCTTGTTTGATATGAACATGTTCACGGTTAATACCTTTAGCATCCATCCATTCGCCATAGGGCGTAAAGTCAGTGCCCACAGTGCCCATTGGAATTGGGTTGTCACCAAGTAGTTTGAGATTGTAAGCGATATTGCCTGCACAGCCACCAAATTCGCGCCGAAGTTCAGGCACCAAGAATGCAACGTTTAGCATATGCACCTTATCAGGCAGAATGTGGTTTTTGAACTTATCTGGGAATACCATGATGTTGTCAAAGGCAAAAGAGCCACAAATGAGTACAGACATAGATTAATTTTCCTTGATTTCTAAATGAGTTGAATTGGCTTGAATGCTGATTTCACCTTGAATAAATGCCATCAACAAATGGCCGATAATTTTGTAACGCCAGCCATGTTTAAGAATACTATCCTGCCCTCTGACTAAGGCTTCAACGTCTTTTCTGTTGGCGATAGCCGAAGGGGTAATCGATTGTTCATCACAGCTTTTACGAAATAAGGCCATTAAGGCATCGATGATAGCTTCTTGTTGATTAGATAGCGCTGCGGGCTTTTTCATTACCGGCCAGTCTTCTTTAGGGATTTTTTGGGCAGATTCGATAGTACTAATAATCACCGATGCATAGCGGTCGATGTCTCGACTTTCTAAGCCACGAATTTTTTTCATAGCCTCTTTCGTCGTCGGAGCAAAGCGAGCGAGATCCAGCATAGGATCATCTTTGATAATCCACCGTCTAGGCAAATTCATCTCTATCGCACGTTGTTCTCGCCACGCGCCAAGTTGTTGTAATACGCAGAGTTGCTGGCTTTTTAAACGCCCAGCGCCTTTGATACGCTGCCAGCTCTTAAATGGATCTTCTTCGTAAGTATCAATGGCAGTTAAAGCGGTAAAATCATCGTCTAACCAGCTTGTGCGATTTTTCTTGACCAACTCATCTCTTAACTGGATATAGAGTTGACGAAGATAACGTACATCATCTGCGGCATATTCAATCTGATCCTTCGATAAAGGCCGCTGACGCCAATCCGTTCGTGCTTGAGATTTATCCAACTCAACATGCAGGCACTGTTTGACTAAATTACCATAGCCAATTTGATCTCCATATCCCAACACAGTTGCGGCAATCTGGGTATCAAATACAGTGGGAGGTAAGCTAGTTCTCATCAGATAGAATAATTCCAGATCCTGACGAGCGGCATGAAACACTACGGTAATGTCATCTCTATAAAACAAATCCATCAGTGGTGTCAGATCATCAATAGCAAGGGGATCAACACAGGCGATAATATCTTCGTTGGCAACTTGAATGAGGCAAAGCTGAGGGAAATAGGTTTTTTCTCGGTGGAACTCTGTGTCAACTGCTAGCCATTCGCTTTTATCTAGCTGTTGACACAAGTCTTGTAGGGCTGAAGGAGTGTCTACAAAGGCAATTGTCATGAGATATCTTCAAAAAGGAAAACAGTATAGGGGAGTTTGCCTTTTATTGCATAACACGGCTGGTCGCCACTAGGTCAGCAATGGCACTGTTGATTATTTCAGGTTGCTGCAGCTGAATATCATGACCACTATGAAAAGCAAAAATATGCTGGCTTCTTGGGCTGAGTTTCCATAAGTCCTGTTGTAAGGATACCCAGATTTTTTCGCGTTTTTCGCCATCCACTCTACCTTTCCATTCGCCTTGCCCACGGGTGACGATGATTAAAGGAATATTGGGTAATTGGTGATATTTTTTTACTTCATTACTGCTCTGATAAAAAGCATTTATTTCGGCTCTAGCTGCATTGTAGGCGCGTTCTTGTAGAATGACCGCTTTATCGGTTAACAGCTGATCAGACTGTTTTGGCAGGATGATGGTATTACGTTGTTTTGCTAGGTTTTGAGGAAGCTTGATATTGAGCTTTTCGTATTGATTCT
>DRHY01000198.1 GCA_011052985.1 Methylophaga thalassica | reverse complement strand
GGCAGAAGCTGCCTGTCTTTCTGCGTCAATACCCCCAATTTCAAATGAACCAATTAAGAACGTTGCTTCTGAAGCGAGAAGTAAATGGATTGGCTCGTCATATCAAAAAAATAGGGAAGCCGTTGTACATCAATACCCCTGGATTTTTAAGCTGGATAGAACAAAAAGGGGGGGAATCATGATGAATCATAATACAGAATTACGATTTCTAAATGTCATCCAAAACTCTGGCATGACGCCCCCCGATTACTTGACCCCAGGCAGATTTATAAGGTTTCCAGGGGTAGGAAAGCCAGTAGGAAATAAGTCAGGTTGGTGCATTTTATTTGAAGACCATACTGGTGGTAAATATGGTGACTGGTCTAGCGATATGAATGAGTTTTGGTGGAATACTGATGCCATACCTTCACCATCATTATCTAGAAGCTCAATGATAAAACACCATGAACATACTGCAAATAGACATAAGAAAGTGGCAAAAAAGGCATGTCAAATTTATGCGTCAGCATCAGTATCATCTAATCACTCATATTTAAAGGCTAAACAGATAACTTCCAATACATCGCGCTTATATAAAGGAGCGTTAGTACTGCCTGTTATCGACATAGATGGTCAAGTTACAACACTGCAATTCATTTCAGAAGACGCTAAAAAAATATTTCTAAAAGGTGGTAAAAAGAAAGGTTGCTTTATTCACATTGGTGGGTCATTTAATTCAACAATAATTATTATCTGTGAGGGTTTTGCAACAGGTTGTACATTAATGGCAGATCAGCCTGATAGGTTAGTATTAGCAGCACTTGATTGCCATAACCTATTACACGTAGCCATTGCCGTCAGATCAAAATATCCTGCTGCAGAAATCATCATCGCAGCGGATGATGACAGACTCAAACCCAATAACCCGGGGTTAACATCAGCAAACGCAGCTGCGCTTGCGGTTGACGCTTCAATTGCAATGCCTTCATGGCCAGATGATGCACCTAAATCGTTAAGTGATTTTAACGATTTAGCCGTATGGTTGAAAAACGGAGGTAAATGGTCATGAATAAACCATTATTGAACGTCATTACCAAGCCTATCTATGGTTGGGTACCTTTAGAGCACTTGGAGCAATTCAACCTGCCAAAATTAACATCAACTATATTGCCTGACTGGGCTGGTGAGTATGCCGAGGCTTTATCAGCATCAACAGAGACACCACTAGAGTTAGCAGCGGCAATGGTATTAGCTGCATGCTCAACTGCTGCTGCGAGAAACTTAACAGTTCAGGTAAAAGCAGATTATTCCGAACCTTGTAACCTTTGGCTTGTAGCTGCATTACCTTCTGGGAGTAGAAAAAGTGCGGTGCAGGCAGCGGCGACTAAACCATTATTATTTTGGGAGATGGAGAAGGAGAATGAACTTACTCCGGCTATTGTGCGAATAAATAGAGAAAGAGATTTTTTATTAGATAGAATCAAACAGAAACAAAGAAAAGCAGCTAAAGAAGATGACGTTATCGTTGCCAGTACTTTAATGCAAGAGATATATGAAGCTGAAGCATTATTACCTAAAGTGCCAGCTCTACCAAGATTGTGGACGTCAGATATAACGCCTGAAAAGTTAGGTTCTTTATTAGCTGAACAAAATGAACGCATGGCTTGGCTTTCATCGGAAGGGGGGATATTCGATTTGCTTGGGGGTAGATATTCAAATGGCATACCGAATTTAGATTTGATATTAAAATCACATAGCGGGGATTCAGAACGCGTCGATAGAGGTAGCAGAGAAACTGTGAGATTGAATAACCCGCTAGTCACTATTGGTCTTAGCCCTCAGCCATCTGTTTTGCGAGGGTTAGCTACTAAGCCTGGCTTTCGAGGTCGAGGCTTAATTGCACGATTCCTTTTTCTGCAGCCGGAATCAAATCTTGGAACGAGAACTCTTGATGCCATGCCTGTACCCCAAAATATTGCTGACAATTACACGTCAGGCATTAAATCAATGCTTAATTGGGTTGAAAATACAGAAGATGATATCAAACACACACTTAATCTGAGTGAAGACGCGTATCAAGAATGGATGGACTTTTCACTATATATTGAGACAGAGATGCAACCAAACGGACTATTTGCGGGTATGACTGACTGGGCAGGTAAAGCACCGGGGGCTGTGATACGTATAGCTGGTGTATTTCATGCTATTCAATATGCATTCGAAAAGCCATGGGAGTACGATATTTCAGCTGATACGATGTATAAAGCCTTGGAGCTTATGGCTGTTATTACTGGCCATTCAGTGACTGTTATCACAGCAATGGGTGTGAACAAATCAAGTTCAAAATCAGAGCATGTATGGAAGTGGATCAAACGTAATAAAAAAACGGAGTTTACTATAAGAGATGCGTTCAATGGGCTATCTAGTACATACAACAATGTCGCTGAGCTAAAACCGATACTTGAAGACTTAGTTGAGCGCGGGTATATAAGAATTGAAGAACGAGTGAAAGTTGGTCCAGGACAAAAGCCTTCTCCGATGGTTAAAGTGAGACCAGAATTAAGTGAGGACTGGTTGTGAGTTGGCAGGAGATTATGCAGAATTTTTTACCTGACTCCTGCATTGATAGGAAGCAGCAGTTTACACAATTGTATTCTGCTGATTCTGCTGACTGAAATCCTAGCCAATTAAAATAAATCAATATTGGTGTTGAACATATAGTGTAAATTGAAAAGCCTAATAGCCACACCATTTAATATGGATATGGTGTGGGGATCTATATCCCCACAATGCTAT
>DRHY01000197.1 GCA_011052985.1 Methylophaga thalassica | reverse complement strand
GTAGCTGGCTTTTGGAGAGCGGCGGGCTAGTCTTTCTAAACCATGAACGATGATTTCTTTAGCTAAAGGCGATTGGGCTTCTTTTACTTTGTTGAGTTCAGCGCTTGGATTTTGATGCATCGCCTGCCATCGAGTGACTAACGCTATATTGTGTTTGGCACTGGCTGTTTTCTTAGCAAGGTAACTGGCTATTGAGAATTGATTTTCCCTTAATGCCAACATCATACGTTCAGTAATTAACTGATTCGTTAGTAATCCAGCCTGTTGCCAGGCAGAAAAAACAGGGTCACAAGCACTATCTTGTGAATGCCCCACGAGCCACATTTTCGGTGTTAACTCAAACGCCTTTTTAGTTTGTTTTGTGGCAATTAGTGCTTGAAGATATAGGCATTGCTGAGAAGCAGAAGAGCTCGGTTCATAAAATACTAGAAAATCTTGCCAGCGGTTTTGTTTAGCCAATTTACTCAGCCAAGATGAACGCAGACGTTGGGAATAAAAAGCATCTTCTTGCGCTTCAAAAAACTGACTCAGACTGTTATTACTAGCAGTACTCAGATGATTTTTCAGATATAAATACTCAAGGTAACCTTGCAGAGGGTAACCTTCGAGCTTTTGCTTTAACTCATTGTAACGGGGGATTTGCTGCGTCTTTAGGGCTTTAATTGCATGTTGAAACGTATTACGTTGTTGCTTTAGCTTTATTTCTCCTGTGGCAAAGCTTTGCGAGGAGAACATAAGGAGGCAAAGAAAAAATGGTAGTGTTTTTATCAAGTTCATACCCACTATCTTAAACGATAAAATCGAGTATAGATCAATCGATTTCGGCAAGTTTGTTTTCAGATAGTTTATTTTGCTGAATAAGTAATTCAAGCTCGTCTAGATTAGGAACAAACGCAATTTGATTCCCAATTTTAATCTGACAATGCAAATACGCGGAGTCGTTTGTATCATGAGTTAACTTAAATGCGGTGGCATTCAAGGTGATAAGTTGAGGAGAACCAGTACAAGGGAATGCATAAAATTCAATGTTGGCTTCATTATTAATGCCCGCAATAATACATAGTTTACTGGCACGATAAATCTGATCCACGCTTTCCGTTAATAATTTCTCTAGATCAACAACAGGAACAGTGATTTGCTGCCAGTCGATATGTTCTAACCACGTTTTTGATGAGTTGGTTGTATGAGCAATACTGGCGCGCGGAATAACTTCAGTAATTGTACTATTTGGTAATAACAAATAATGCTGTTGCAGCGGAATTAGCATGCAGTGAATATAGGGCGTATTTTGCGTGTCAGACATTACGATGCTGGCTCCTGAAATGACTCTTTACCCATTAAGGTTTGCATGTTCTTTACTAACTCGAGTTCTTGGTAAGGTTTTCCGAGATAAGCATTCACCCCAATTTCCATCGCTCTGTCTCGATGCTTCGAACCGGTTCTGGAGGTAATCATGATGATGGGTAGATGTCTAAAGTGTTGGTCATTTCTCACGATAGAAGCAAATTCGAAACCATCCATTCGGGGCATTTCCACATCTAATAAAATGATATCTGGTTTGCGTTCGTGCAATTGCGATAGCGCATCCACACCGTCTTTTGCAGTCATCACATCGAAACCTAAGCGATGGAGCAGATTACTGGTGGCTTTTCGCATAGTGATTGAATCGTCTACCACCAATGCGGTAGGAAGCCGCTGTTGTAATTGTTCTAATTCACGTTCCAAGTTTGTGGCATCGTCAGTGTCGATACTGACTTCTTCATTTTTACTCATCAATGTTGGGATATCGAGAATAAACACGACTCGGCCGTCACCTAAAATAGTTGCACCATTGATAGCTGAGATATGACCGAGTTGAGTCCCTACTGACTTAATCACGATCTCACGATTACTGATGATGTCATCAATCAATAGAGCGATACGCAAATCCCCTGAACGGAATAGTAATAACGGTAATTGATGTTTTAGGTTTTCAGGTAAGGATAATGGTTTACCCAGCATAGAGCTGAGTGGCATGAAACGATATTTTTCACCATGGAAGTCATATTGCGGTTTATGTGTACCTAACATAAGCTTGATATCACGTGTGCTAATTCGTTCTCCAGCTGCAACCGTGCTAAGTGGTAAGGCATAAAATTCATCCTGAACACGTATCAGTAACGCTTGAATTACCGATAAGGTCAGTGGCAGACGAATAATAAATGTGCTGCCTTTCCCTGTTTTTGAGCGAATACTCAAGCGGCCTTTGAGTTCTCTGATTTGGTTGCTCACCACATCCATACCCACACCTCGTCCTGATACTTGGGTGATGGTGTCGGCAGTGCTGAAACCTGACGTCAATATTAGCTGAATAAGTTCATCATCTGACGGGATGTTATTAGCATCAATTAGGCCTTGATTGATAGCTTTTTCTCTGACTTTATCAATATTTATGCCTTGGCCATCATCACTGATGGTCACTACAATTTCAGAGCCTTCACGAGTAATGATGATGGTTAGCTGACCATTGGCATGTTTGCCGATGTTAAGTCTATGATCAGCATCTTCAATGCCATGGGCAATAGCATTTCTCAGTATATGTTCAAGTGGCGCCACCAGACGGTCTAAAATTGTTCTATCAATATCAAGTTCCGAACCTCGAACACGTAGATCTGTTTTTTTACCAAGTTCGGTCGCTGTTTGTCTGACGATACGCTCTAAACGGCCAACAATTCCGCTAAAAGGCAGTAGGCGAGTTGTCATCAGGCCTTGTTGTAAGTCAGTATTCAGACGTGATTGTTGCAATAATATCGTGTCTGTTTCTCTGAATAAGGTATCCATAGAATGACTGATATCATGCAAGTCAATCACACTTTCGGTTAATCCGCGTGACAGTTGTTGGATCACTGAAAACCGGTCTAATTCTAGCGGGTCAAAGTCAGATTCTTCTTTGATTCGCTCATCTTCATAGCGGAATAGAATTTGGGTTTCTGTTTCAATTTCAAGATTCCGTAATTGATCGTGAAGGCGTGATACCGTATCTTCCATTTCTCGCAATTGTTGACGCAACGCGCTGTGTTGCTGAGTTACACGGTCACGAGAGATGCTGACCTCACCGGCAAAGTTTGTTAAATAATCTAACAAGTCAGCCCTGACTCGAACTTGTTCTACATGGACTGGCGGTGAGTTATCGTCATCGACCTTTTCGTTTGGCTCAATGGGAAACAGCAGCTCTTTATCTGTGCTGTCTTGTCTAAGTTTTTCGGGTGCAGGTAAGGGCCTGTCATCAATTTCAACGAGTTGACCTTCTGTCCTGACAGTTATTTCAGCAATCAGTGATAAGGCGGTCGTGACAGGTATTCTATTGGCGATTTGCTCTTGCATTTCAGCGAGCTTATCTTGGCAACGCTGAAGTAAGTCAAAGAAATCTTCATCTGCAGGTTCAAAGCCATCACAAACAGCTAATACTAAGGTTTCTATCTGGTGACTCAAGTCAGCCATCGGACTGACACCTGTCAGTCGTGCACCACCTTTTAACGTGTGTAAATCACGCTGTAATTGTAGATAGTCTTGTTCGCTCCCCGTATCAGCACTCCAGGATTTGATAGCCTGGCCACTTGATTCAAGTAGTTCGTGAGCCTCATCCGCAAAGGCAGATAACAGATCATCATCCATATCAGCTGGGATGGACACTTCGGTCTCATCAATATCAAAATTGGCAAGGGATGAGTGTTTATTGAGTAGATAATGATCAACACGGTTAGCAAAATCGGTTGGTTTCGATAGCGGCTTGTTTTGTAATAAGCTCTCAATAAAGTGATTAAGCTGTTCATAACCTTGCTCTAATAAAGCATTCAGGCCTTTATGGCTAGGCTCACATTGACGAATTAACTTGTTCAAGCTTGCGTAGGTGCTGGCAATTTGTCTTTGCTGGGCATCAGCCGCTGTTTGTTCAAGTTTTGAGAGTGTTTCAGATATCGCTAAATTATTAGCCGAATCGTTTGGCATTTGACGCCAATGTTCAAGCTGTTCTGTATACACCTCTAACAGTTCATCTGTCTCTTCCAGCAGAATAACTAGAAATTCAGGATCGATAACCGGTGCATGAGTGAGTTCATTACTCGGTGTGAGTTCGCTAATATAGGAAGACAGTTGAATAAGATCAGGTTGCGGAGCATTGTCAGTGAGATTCTGGAGTAAGTCGCTAAAGCCCTGTGCTACTTCATTCATTAAGGTCATTTGATGATTATCAAGAACGTAATCATTCGCATGAAGCCGTTTAACCGCTTGGTCCATTTCTGTAGCAAGTCTGGCTATAGGTTTGACACCCGCAATATTGGCACAGCCTTTCAGTGAATGCACTGAGCGAAGAATGGTCTGTGTGATTTGTTTTGAAAAAACAATATCTGTGAGGGCTTCTTTTAACGTTGAAATATGTTGCAGCGCTTCTACTGCAAAAATGCCAAGTAATTCTTGCTGTTCATCATCGATTTCTGGACTTAAATGGGGTCCAGCGTCATTAAGTGTAGATAAATAGAGAGATACCGATGTATCGCGTTGAGATAGGGCGATAAGGTAACGATCAACACTGCTTAGTGGTTTTAAGTTAGCTGGTGACTCTTCATCCATGGGATTTAGGTTAATTCGGCTTTGTTCCCAGATAAAGTGTTCTACAGATGTTTCAGATGGGCGTTTTTCATTAAGATGGGATTGAATATAGCGCTCTACATTCGTGATTTCAGCACTTGCCTCAAAGAGAGGTAATGGTTTGATATCAATATGATGTAACTGAATATAACGTTCAACAGAGGTAGGGAAACTGGCATTGATTTCAAACTGGGCTTGTTCATATGGTGACTCACCAGTCACTTCATATTCTGATAAATCAATATTAAGCCGAGCTTGATCCCTCGCTTGGCGAATTCGAATATAACGTTCAACCGAGGTTAGGCGAGGAATCTCAGTGTTCAATTGTTCCGTCGGCTCATTTTCGATTTCAAATTCAGTAGTTAATATTTCCTCACTGTCCGTTTCAGGAATATGAGCAAAGCTCTTTAATAAGGGCGGAAGCTGTTCAAATGCACTTAAAATAGTGCTTTTCACGGCATCATCTGCCAACTTATTTTGTTCAATGATGGCGTTGAGGGTCTCCTCTGCTCTCCATGCTAAGTCAGCAATGGCACTCGCTCCTGCCATGCGTCCACTACCCTTAAGCGTATGAAAATGACGGCGGGTATCCAACAGGGCATCGTGGTTGTTATTGGCGAGCCAGTTTGATGTAGAGGTTTCTAAGTAGCCAATAACCTCAAGCGCCTCTTCTATAAAAACGAGAGCTACTTCAGGATCAATGTCTTCACTAAAGTGCCATTGTTCTGCGGAACCCATATCGGTAATTAATGCTTGAGCTTTGTCTTTAATATCATGCTGGAAGACATCTGAGTTAGCCTGTGAAAAGTCTAGGTCCTTATTATCATTACTGGGTGGTAACTCGGACGCATCTGATGGCTGTGGAGTGTCATAAGACTCTTGCTGATTACTAATGCTTGCTGACAAAACGGACTGCGTGTTGATGGGGGTATCGAGTGGTGCATCGGAGTCAAAATTCTCTAATGTAAACTCAGCATCAGTCAGGTAAGCCTCATCAGCGTGGCCGTGCTGACGTATACCTTCCATATAGAGTTCAGCGCAGGCGATAATATCAGCCAGACGATGAAGATTTGATTGTGTAAATTCTGCATCACTAGCTTGGTATGTATTTAACTGATCAGCCGTTGCCTGTAATAACGAAGCTGCACGAGACTGAGTGAGCATATTCAAACTGCCAGCGACCAAAATAAGCTGCTGTTCTGTTTCTCTAAGATCTTGATTGTATTGACCCGATTGATTAATCAACGTCAACGTTTCTTTAATATTACTTAATTCCAGTAAACACTCAGACATGACTGTTGTACGTAATAAATCGTCATCACTGGACTTGTTGGTGGATTGAATAAACACTTCCACTTGCAGCAGTGCGTCTGCCAAAGCAGTCAATCTGTCATTATCAGGTATTTGCTTCAGTTCGATGGATACATCCAACTGCTCAACTTGGTGATGTAATAGGTTACTCGCTTCATACTCAGAGAGTAACGCCAATGTGTCAGCCATCTGTTTGAGTTGTTCATTGAGCTCTGTACATAACTCGATAGTTAATGACTGATCGTGTTCGTGGTTATTCAGCTGTTCTTTGAGTTCTTGAAGCTGTTCTAATAACGCAGAGTTGGCATCAGTCAATGCATTATCGCTCATGCCTTGGATATGCTGGCGGTTATCAAAAAAGTGTAGCTTTAAACTATCTTTGAGTAAGACAATCGCTGGGGCATCACTGTTACAGCGGGCAATAGCAAGTAACATCCGCTTTTCCAGTTCTACCGGATAGTCATTTTGGATGACGGATTCACCGCTTAAACTCTGTTGTTTAATGGATGGAACAAGCTTGCCCAAGAGTTGCTTCACTTTGGCATCATTAACAAGCGTTTTATCGTTTTCTAATGCTTGCAGAAGTACTTCTGCCGTCCACCAGAATAAACATACACGTTCTTGTGAGCTGGAAACTCGTAAATAGTGAACAATACTCGTCATTTGTTTGAGGCTGCTGAGGTCTTGCTTTCTCAACCAATTGAGCAGTAGCACTTGAAAAACTTGCCCCAACTTTGTCTTTTCAACAGTTAGTGAAGGTACAGAGCGGTTCGGGGTAGGTGTAATGCTTTCTGGTAAGGCAATGGACAAGCTAGGAGAAAATAAGTCGAGTTCAGAAAGCGCAGGTTCTTTTCGTGCCGTTTTGAGTTCGTTAATTACGTCGATCAGCAGCAGTGGATGATCTTGAAAGTCATTATTTAACTGCTTTAGATAGTTAGGTAGTAACAGGAGGGTTTTTACAATGGCATCTTCAGTGGCTTGGGAGTCGGCGATGCGTTTATTGTGCAGATCTTTAACGGCATTTTGCATTTCAGCTGTCAGCATGGCTGCACCTGACAAGTTCAACATCTCAAGCGTACCATTCACTTGGTAAAGTGACTCAATGCAGTCTGATAGTGATGACTCTTCTTGCTCGGCATCAAGGTAAACATTCATGGCACTCAAGGCTTGAGCTAAAGATTGCTGTAACTCATCTTGCAGCCAGACTAAAGCGTCGTAATTACCTTTTAAGAGTTGCGCCATGGTGATAACTGTCTCCGACTTGACCTAGTTGGGTAACTTAAAGCCAGATACTGACTTACGAAGCTCATTCGTCAGTTCCAATAAGCGTCCAATCGAGGCAGCGCTATCATTGGTGCCTGTTGATGTTTGCATGGTGATTTCCTGGATGACATTCATGTTTCCAGATGTAGTTACCGCTGCAGTAGCTTGTTGCTTGGCATTCTCAGAGATATTGTTAATCAGCTCGGCAAGTTGATGAGAGACTGATTCAATCTGTTCAAGTGAGGTACCTGCATCCTGAGATAATTTCGCTCCAGCGACAACCTCTGTTGTGCTTTGCTCCATGGAACTAATGGCTTCACTAGTATCACTTTGAATCGTTTTGACCAGCGCATCAATTTGTCGTGTTGCATTACTTGAACGTTCAGCAAGACGCTGAACTTCATCCGCGACTACAGCAAAACCTCTGCCTGCTTCACCGGCCATCGCTGCTTGAATTGCCGCATTCAGTGACAAAATATTGGTTTGTTCTGCAATGTCGTTAATAAGCTCAACGATATCACCAATTTGTTGTGAGCTTTCCCCCAGTCGTTTTATACGCTTGGATGTTTCTTGAATCTGCTCACGAATAGTATCCATACCTTGAATCGCTTTTTTTACTGCCGTATTACCCTGGATGGCAAGCGAGACCGATTGTTGGGCAACGTCTGATGATTGACTCGCGTTTTCAGACACTTGTTCAATAGAGCCGGCCATCTGGTTAATTGAACTACTGACTTCGGTGATTTGCTGTGCCTGTTGTTCACTGGCATCGGTAAGGTGTAACGCTGTTGCTTGTGTTTCTTGTGCTGCCGAGGCAACTTGCATGGTGGTTGAGTTAATTTGTTCTACCAGACTACGTAACGCATCAATAGTGTAGTTGACCGAGTCAGCAATGGCGCCAGTAATATCCTCTGTCACCGTTGCACTTACCGTGAGGTCACCATCAGCTAAATCACCCATCTCATCTAACAATCGGAGAATGGCATCTTGATTATTTCGATTCTGAAGCTCCATCGCATCTAGCGATGTTTTTAAGTCTTGTATTACTGGCAAGCTCAGTCTGACCGCGGTGATAATACTGAATATGAATAAGACGGCAACGACGACCGACGCAATGAGTAAATTGTCATAGGCCAATTTGTAATAGCCAGTGGCAATGGCGGCTAATCCAGCCAAGGTCAGTAAAAACAATACTAAGAAAAGAATGACATTTGGCCAGTTCTTGCGTTGTTTAAGGGCAGAGAAAAAAAGTGTCTTACTTGAGTTCATAAACGTTGTCCTGATACCAAATGGTTATGCGGCCGCATTAATAAATCGCTGATCACTGATGAGCTTATCAAAACTAAAGACATCCCAATGCTGCTCTTGTTGGAAAACACTTCCTGTTAGATAAGGCAGAAGTTCTTTGTGGGCATGTTGGTCAATAGCATCAGGCTCACGCTGAAAATGTTTCAATCCAAACACCTCGTCGACGAGTAACCCGCTATTAATATCTTTATCATTAATGACAAGGACACGACTTTTTTTCGACACCTTGGTAGGAATGTCGAGCAGATAATGTTTTAAGTCAAGAACGGGTAATAATTCTCCACGAAGATTCACGATGCCATAAATCCACGGTTTAGCTTTTGGAACGGCGGTTACTTGATCGGGCATAGGAAATACTTCGCGCGAATCATCCAGTGGGATGACAAAATGAAAACTACTAATACGGAAACCAATCGCCGTCCAGCTTTTACCTAATTCATCAAATTGACTGAGCCCCGCCGCTTTTTGCTTACTGCGTAACTCAATACTCTGCAGTATTTGAATGATGTCTTCAGGTGATTGTGGCTGAGCCATTTTAGGTATCCAACAGTGTTTGAATTTGTTCGATCAGTTCGGCCTCTGCAACAGGCTTAGCCAAGTAACCTTTGGCGCCTTGACGCAACCCCCACATTTTGTCCGTTTCTTGATTTTTGGACGACACGATGATGATAGGGATATGGCTTGTTTCTGGTTCTTTGCTTAGCTTTCTGGTGGCCTGGAATCCATTTAAATTGGGCATAACAACATCCATTAAAATAAGTGCTGGCTTTTCTTCAAAGGTAATGTTGACCGCCTGCTCACCATCTTCAGCAATCAATACTTCATGGCCATTACGTTCTAGCATTTTTTGTAGAACATATATTTCTGTTGGGGAGTCGTCTGCTATGAGAATACGAGCCATAATCGAATTTGTGTCCTAATTTTTTTCCAGCAAATGCGTGCGAATGGCCGTCAGTAAATCGTCTCGAGTAAAGGGTTTTGTAAGATACTGCTCCGCACCAACAACACGTCCTTTTGCTCTATCAAATAAACCATCCTTGCTTGAAAGCATCACAATGGGAATATCCTTGAAATTTGGATTATTTTTAACTAAAGCGCAGGTCTGGTATCCATCCAGTCGAGGCATCATAATATCGATAAACATAATGTCTGGCCGTTGAGTACTGATAATGGGTAAAGCTGCAAATCCATTATCTGCCGTTAGCACCTCGCATCCTGCTTTTTTTAGTAGTGTTTCAGCTGTGCGGCGAATGGTGTTACTGTCATCTATCACCATGACCTTTAGGCCGCTAAATTCACTTTCAGTTTCACTCACGACGTTGCTGCTTCCGAATCATTATATTTAGTTATAGTGTAGACGAAGATAACCCATTTTTACTTTACAGGCTAGTGATTCAGCTATCCGGTTTTGTTCTCTACTTTGATTGTTTTTTCGATGCTAGAGAGTATGCATGACTTGAAAAATAGAATTTGTGTCCCATGTCACATCAGTAATAGTCGTTTTGCCCTTTTCGATAAAATAAATACAAGCGAGTTTCAATTATGACGCCTGACGTACCTCACCTTACAACCGCTCTGAATGGGCCATTACTTAAGCTTGAGCAACATTTACTTGAAAAACAAACACAGGTTGAAACCTGGCTTAGAGAGCAGTGGTTAAAAACACCTGCTCCTTTCTATGCTTCTGTTGACCTGAGAAACGCTGGATTTAAGCTGGCTCCCGTAGATACGAATCTCTTTCCTGCGGGATTTAATAATTTGAACGCGTCATTTATGCCACTCTGTATCCATGCGGCGCAGGCGGCAGTTGAACGGGTCTGTCCAACCGCAAAACGTATTTTGATTGTGGCTGAAAATCACACCCGGAATATGTTTTACCTAGAAAGCCTGGAAAACTTACGTAGTATTTTTCAAAAGGGCGGGATTGATGCTCGAATTGGTAGTTTGCGAGATGATAT
>DRHY01000196.1 GCA_011052985.1 Methylophaga thalassica | reverse complement strand
TCTGCTTTGTCAATAAAGGTCAGTATGTTTGCATAGGCAACTTCAGCTGATTCGCCTATCCTCTCAAAGTATTCTGCCTCTCTTGATCGTTTCGTCATTTCATATTGTTTTTTAAACTTTTTGGCATCTTCATAATGCTCACTCATTGATGCTTCATCGAGAGTATCTGGGCTTTTATCAGGTTCCATGAGGCTCTTGAGAAAGTTAACTGAGCGAGATATCGCCTTAACCTTAATCATTAGCAGCACTAATGAGAGTAGAGCAAACAAGGTTCCGATCCTTACAGCAAATATATCTGCTGACATGGCTCCATCAAATGCTACCCGCTTATCTTCATAATAATAGCCAGTGCCTTGTAGAATCGTTTCCAGGTAGAACCTGGCATAGTTACTAGAGCTGTGTGGAGATACCAGTTTGACATCATCTGATGCGAGTTTAGGTATCACAATTTCTTTTTGCTCAACATAGATCATGGGTGTGCCTTTACCCTCAAAAGTGACAACCTCTTCACTCAAAGCGGGTCTACCCTGTTCATTTAGAATCGGGAATTTAGCGGTCACCGGGACTGTACGATTTAAAGAACCCAGATCAGAGATGCTTTCAAGCCTTGTTGGCTCTGGAATATAACCAATAACTCTTTCTTCATAAGCTACTGTCTGTGTGGTCACTTCTACTGTCGTAATAGGTGTACTAAGCCAATAAAGTCCAAACAGGACATAGCCAGTGACCAGACCAATTCCAGCAGAGACTTCATTAACAAAGCTCAGATTCCTTTCAATCCCACCAAACCATTTTCTTTTAATCATTTTCTGGTCTTTATTTGCCTGGCATATACTGGCCGTAATTGAGACTAATTAATCATCACAAGGTCCGAATATTTCAATTCCTGAACGAGCTGTTAATGGTAATTGGCCGCAGTCTTCTATATCCGAGCGTCTTAGTTCAAAGCTATCCCCTGTTAAGCTCATTTGATAAAACGAAATGTCACGGGGTTTAAGTGCATTGATAACAGCATGAATGACAGATAACGAGCATCGTAGACCAAAGATAATTTCCACTAAACATAGAGGAGAATCTTGTATGCCTACTTCTCCTATTAATCGCCACTCTTGTTCATATTGCCAAGGTTCAGCTTTACGTAAGAGTGTGTTTTGATCTAAGGCTTTCTGAGCTTGTATATCATGATGTAAAACTGCTTTAGCAATTAGACTGGTCTTGATTGTTCTTGCACCTCCATAAAGCACTTTATGAAGTGATGGTTCAGGGTTTCTATTTAATGAATAACCCACACAAAACCCTTTATGCTGGTCACCATAATGACTCCAGAGTAAGGGGTTAGAGTACTCAGCTGAAAAGCAGCATATACCACGGTTATTTTGCTTTAAAAGTTCGCTATGTATTCCATGGTGAAACATCCCACATTCCGCCTCTTCAACCGAGCAAGTGTAGTCCGGATTAGTAGCGTAATGCTCAATCCTTCTTAGTTCATTTTCGGATGACTGCTGTGCTTGTTCTTTAGCATGTGAGTTACTAATTTTATCGGTGAGATTGGTTGCTTGAAGAGAGTTTGTTACTTCTTTTTCGACTCTTTTCTGTATTAATGAGCTTAGTATTTGTCTTAATGTTTCTCTATCTGAGTCTCGCTCTACAGCTGGATTACAGTCCAGTGGGTCATTAAAATTTGTAGGATCGGAAAAATATAGCTGGTCATGGCATAAGGCATCAAGGGAAAGGGCATTGAATGCTTGATATCGATAAATGATTTCAGGGTTGCTTTCTCTCATTCTAAATCCTTTAATCCAAGATATTCCTTAAAAGCCTTGATATGCCTTGAGTACAGCATTTTATGATAGCTGGAGCTATTACTTGCTAATAAAAAAGCCCCTACCCGAAGAAGGTAGAGGCTTTACTAAATCCCAGTAGGAATTAGCTCTTATGCGGTTCTGTCACTATGTTTGTCTTTGTGCTTACGCTTCTCATCTACTCTGGTTGCATAGTTACCAAGGCAAATGAAAAACGCTAAAATTAGAACAGCACCTATTACTAATTCCGGCTTTATGTATTCTAAAATAGTCATCATTCATTTCCTCCGTCTCTAAACTTAATACCATAGTAAATCAAAACGCCTCCCAACAATATAGCAATGAAAGCGCTAGCCAGTGATTCACCACTATTAGCAAATGCTAACCCGATGAAACCTGCAGTAATGACATTGGTGCCTACCTTAATGGAAGCTTCACCTGCGTCTTTCCTCATAGACATTCTCCGAAAATAAAAAAGGGAGAATGCCCCCTGAAGGGAATTCTCCCTTCAGGGTTGAGGTTAACTGCGTCCGTAGAAGCAGCAACATTATGTAAGATACCAACCGCAGTCAGTATCCGTTGAGCACAGCGTTAAAGCAGCTGTGGCACTTCAGGTACTTGAGTAATCAAGTACGCAGAATCAATGACTTAATAATAACATAATCCGCTTTTTACAGCATCTCTTGGCCTCCTGTTCATACTTGCGTGATCACAAAGCTGGGATAACCTTAAATCTGGTATTCAGCCATAGTGAGTTAGTGGAGAATTAATGAAAGAACTTGAAGAACAATTTAGCTTTACACCCGCCAGCACGTCCCCCTTGGACACAGGTAAATATGTGTTGATCAGCAATCCATCTATCTCGATACACGACTCCACCCAATACGGTGGTGGTTACGCCCCAGGTGTCGATAATGGCGATGGAACGTTCACTGCCCATATAGCACGTGACAACCTCATTGATGCTATGCAGAAGTGTATTGAAATTGCAGCTGCAGGTGAGCCAGGAAAAGACAGTAAACCAGTTAAGAAGAATGTGCCGATTACCATTATCAAGCGAGTGATTACCTTCTCCCCTGCCGGTGAGCATCCCAAAGCCAGTGTTGTTATGAAGGTGCCAGGGAAGCCAAAAATCACTAAACGCAGCAGCAGCTGTATTCACTTCGCTATCGGTGAGCGTTCGTTCATTGCAGATAAAGCGTCTTGGATGTCTCGCAAGGAAAATGGCTTTATCTATGCCTTGGAATCAGGCGTTACAGGGATTTAACTATGTCGAGAAAAACGTTAATAGAACATTTAAACAATGAGTGTCTTACAGAGACATTCACTTTTTTTGGTGTGATGGTTTGGGCTAAGCCAGATGAACTGGAAGAATGGAAAGAAGTATTTCATGTGCTGGTGGATGAAGGTGTGATTATTCCAGTAGAACAAAAGATGCTGGGTATAGTTTATCGGTATGTAGGTGAATTTGACGCGGAGTTAATCTAAACATAACTAAAAAAGCCCCACCCTGTGTACGGCATAAAATGTTCTTTTATAGGGATAGTGGTTATGAATGTTACTAATACATAAAGCATCTTTATATGGTCATTTAAGTGTGCTATATTGAGCTAATAGAGGGTAGCTGGTTTGGTCAAGGAAGCCTGATCAGTTAAGGAGCAAAAAACCATGATGGGCTGACTAGGCTGGTGTGATAAGCGTAGTCAGGAAGAGGAGTAGCGGAGATGAGAAAGGTAAGTGCCGTCTTGTCTTCAGTGACTATTGGTATTACAGAGCTTAAGCGTAATCCGATGGTTGTTGTCGACGAATCAGATGGGGAAACTGTTGCTGTTTTAAACAGGAACAAAGCGGTGTTTTATGCGGTTCCCGCGGAAGCGTATGAGGCGATGATGGAGCGGCTGGAAGATGCAGAACTTGCTGCCCTTGTGCGTGCGAGGGAGCACCAGCCTCGTATAGAAGTGGATTGGGATGACCTATAGTTTAAGATTTACTGAAGATGCCAAGAAGGAATGGGACAAGCTTGATGCGGGGATCAGAAAGAAGCTCGCAAAAAAGTTGAAAGATCGGCGTGAAACACCTCGGGTACCGTCGGCGAAGCTTACTGGAATGAAAGATTCATACAAGATAAAGCTTAGAGATGATGGTTATCGACTGGTCTATACGGTTGTTGATGAAACCATCACCATCGATGTAATTACTGTTGGTAAGCGGAATAAAAACTTAGTTTATAAGAAAGCGTTAAAGCGAATAGGATAAATTAAGTTTATTATCGGTGTCACATATACTTTAGGTCGCGCTGTGAATTTCTATTTTTCCAACATTCTAATAGTCTGAGTTGAGCTGCTGTAAGGTTATTGGACAGTTTGTCTAGAAGTAGATTAAGTTTAAGTAGGTCTTGGCTTTCGTTGAGCCAATCATCCAGAACGATAAAGTTTGCTTGTCTGCCTCTATGCAAAGTATCAGCTAATAAATCCGCAATTGCTCTTGGATGAGTAGCTGCATATGCTTCATCCCCATCAAATTCAATGCCGAGGTTCTTTAAAGCCTGACTGCATTCCTCAATGCCATTACTCTCATATAAGCTATTTGTATTTATTTCGGCACCAATGCCAGCATAGAAACCACGCGTATAACCATTTTCAGAAAAAACGCTTTGAAAGTGCCA
The DNA here is from genome assembly GCA_011052985.1 of Methylophaga thalassica. GTDB lineage: Bacteria > Pseudomonadota > Gammaproteobacteria > Nitrosococcales > Methylophagaceae > Methylophaga > Methylophaga aminisulfidivorans_A. Next base: position 46,153 of record DRHY01000196.1, on the reverse strand, counting down.
ATCACCCGAACCGGAAGGTGAAGGGAGATTAAGGGCTGCTAGCCCACTCAAATAGAATTTTGCAGAAGTTTGTTTTAGGTGAATCAAGGGATATACCGACCACTACTTATATAATTCAATTCATAAATAATCACCCCTTACGGGGTGCTATTCTGAAATTAAATGATTTAGGGTTTTCAGGTCGCTCTTCGCCAGCCTAATAGGGCCTCTTCGCATTTTGGATTGCGCAGGAATGATGTCATGGGGATCGGTTAGCACTCGGTAAATGTCTACAGTTCTTCCATCTTCTAAAGCATCTTTATCAGATTTAAGTAATACAGGCAGGCTCCCTGGAAAAGGCATGATACCCACCCACTAGAATTGCTTCATCATCGTTGGTTGGGAAACGACAGGTTTGCATCAATACTTCCCAGCGAGCCTGTATCCATGCACCTCTATCGCTCTTTCTTTGAATTTCTCTAGCATCAAATAGCCTATCGGATAGTTTTTTTAATTCATTTTTATCCACTAGTTGGATGGATTCCGCCATACTTTTAAGACGTTCACCGACATGACCCAAATCTTCAAAAACATCCACCGAAGAATGAACCTCGTACTCATATTCAGCCAGAGACATCAGGTTTTGACTTCCGATTTCGTTAATTTTAGATATAGCTTCATTTCTCTGGGCATGAAGTAATGAGTTCTTTTCAGAGTGCTCAATAACCAAAGCGTCAGCAAGTAAGTGCTATTGCTGGGCTTTGTTTTGCTCTGAAATTGCATGCCCTGCAAAAAATCCTGCACCATCACCAAATACACTGCTCAGAACTTACTCCGTTTTAAACAGTTATCCCTGATTTTCAGCCGTAATGGGTTCAGTCAAGGTAATTTGTTGACGCTTATGTTCTTCATTTATCGCAACACGCCAATGTACTTGTCTGCATCCTAATTAATTTTCTATTTTCGTTCAATTTAAAACCATGTTATTTCCATGGCAGACTCGCTTCTAATCCACAGATCAAACTTATTTGATATCTGTGAATTGCCACTCATCAATTCGAAGGCCAAGTGTTTGAAATGAGCTATCAGTAGGTATAAGTTCCACTGGTTTATTGCATCGTTTCGCTGCCCCTTGATACTTCTTCAACATTGAGATTGCTTCTTCAGCACTCCCAGTTGTTTCCAAAACAAAGCTACCCAAAATGATGTGGGTCTCGCCCGTATACGATCGCGGGAAATATACAATCGTCTCGGTTGACTGAGCCTGGTCTTTTAATGCCATAGGTGATTGTAGTGCGGCTGACATACTTACATCTCCTGTTGCATTGAAAAGTGAGCGAGAGACATAAGTCTAGGATGGACCATGAATAAGCCTTGTTCGATTGTGACAACGGGCTTAATAATTTCAGCCTTCACCAACTCGGTTAGCTCTTTTCGGATATCCTCTATGGAACGTTTCGCATCTCGCGCCAACTCATCAGGTCTAGTGATTGCGAACCCTGTGTTTGGGTTGGCTTTGTCACTGAGTCTATTTAGGATTTCTATAGTGGTGGTGTTTAGCTTGTCAGCTTCACCATTAGAAGTGATAAGTGGTAATGCGATATCCCAAGGGTTTTCGTGATTCATGGTCGTTTCCTTTGTGGTGTGAAGATTAACAATAATTAAATTAAGGGCAATCAATAACCGGATATTGGTGGTAGCCGGTTAATCATTCCGTCCAATATAAGCACTAGAGATGGATTCACGACTGTGGCCAAGGTTTTCTGAAACCATGAGCCTGGCAATCCGCTCTTCAATCTTGTCGATTTCCCGTGCTAACTTCGGCACATCTTTCACTGCTGCAGGGTGGCCGGTGGTTCGTTCATACAATCTCTGTGCGTAACCGTGTCTCAGGCCGTGCGGTGTAATGCCCGTTTCCCGCGAAATTCCATTTCTATTCATGACCCGGTAATAATGTTTGATCCAACGCTTTGGATCGGAACGTCTGGGAATCATGGATTCGTTAATGTCGTAGCAGTAGCTTTGCAGCTCTTCCAGGTATTGACGTTGTTCTGCTGATTCAACAGGTAAGGTTCTAGGCCGACCACCTTTGGTGCCGCGTCTTACATGGATGAACTGACCTTCACGGTCATAATCTAGGTTTGGCCTGAACAGCATGGATTCTTTGGCACGAAGTCCAAACAGATGCGCTAGCTTCAGCTGTCTACCGCAATATTTGCAGTCTTCTTCAACTTTTTGGATTACGTCGTTAATGTCGAACTTGTCATCCCAGCTTTTATCTTCTGTTGCGACATATTGACGTTTCATTAATTCTGGTTTGGTAAATAGCTCTTCATCAGATAAGCCTTTAATCACAGCCTCCTTGCCCATCCACCCCAAAAAGACCCTCAAGATAGAAACTTTTTGGACTACAGAGGCGGGCTTCAGGTCTTCCCTGGCTTCCCAGAAATGTGTCAGGGCTTTTACGTGCTTTTGACGAATATGGGTTGGCAACATAATCCGATAGCCCAGGTCATGCAGTGTCTGAGCCATAGAACGAATTTCATTGAATCTATTTGCCTTTGTTTTTTCTGCTACTGGCTTTTGACGCTTGGAATGCGTTGCATTGTGTCGATAAAGAACGTGCTGTACGTTGTAAACAAAGATGGTTCTCACCGTCCAAGGTTTACCGTGTCTGTTCAGGCGACCTCGCATTTCAGGTGCAGCAAATACATAGTCCCCCTCCGTCACAGTCAACGGCGGTTGAAATGGTTTATCTAATGGTTTTCCCATTTTTTTAATCTCCAGTTTTAATCAATTTTCATAAGCAGTTTTTCCTCTCTATTCACTCGTTAAAATCATCAGTAGTTATCAATCAATACCCATACGATAGGGAACTCTCATCAGGTGCAGCTCTTAACTGCGGCTAATTCTTAAACGTGAGTTATATCTTTCATGGAAGGTTTTGTTCAGACCCGACATGACGCTGCTATCACTGCAAAGCACTAGTAGATGTTCGACCTACTCCTTTACAGAATCTTTGATGATAGCCAGCCACCTAGTTCATCTCTGTCACAGATTTACACAGTGTTCGGTTGGTTTTTGATACACACAAAAATACGATCGTGATTGAATTTGTTCCCAATAATCCCCGCCAGCAGGATGCTCGATCACGTTATGTCCGCCCTAGTAAAACGCTACTCCGATCGCAGACTTTGTTTACATCAGGTTTATGGCCAATCTTTTTGTGGTTTCGTATGGTTTACAGTCAAACCGTAGTTCGCTGTACTTCGATTGATGCGTGTCTCCATAGAGACAGCCCTACTTGTTGGACAGTGATCGCCGTAGCAATCCGGTTAATACCGTGTCCGTAATGATTTTTAGACATAGAAATCCGTCAACATGCGTTTTCAGCATATTTACAGCTCTTTTTGTCTTTTTTTGAGTGGGCAACGTTCGGTGAACGTAGCTTAGAGAGAGCCATTTTTGATGCAGTTGGCTTGCTGCTCTCTTCAGACCCAGAGGGCCCTGTTGAAGATTGAGCATATTTTCAGATCAATACCCCCTAGTCTGTCAAGGATTTTGTAGTACGGTTTTTTCCCAAAGTCTGGAATAAAGTTCTTATCTGAGCTGCATCGTCTTGTTTCGACTGTGGTTTCTGCTCTGGTTTTGCCCCTCAGTCTCCACGGCAATTTTTTCCAATGCAACTTAGGTGCGTTTTTGAGAAAACTGACAATTATTTTATTTTCTAATACTTCAGGTGTCCTGTAGGTGTCCTGCAGGACTTCTGGTGTTGTAAATCTCTGAATTTAATTTGGAGATTGTGGGAAATGAGATGTTCAGGTGTCCTGTAGGCGTCCTGCAGGACTTGTAGGGGTTGATTTTATAGGTGCGCCCGAGGTAATCTATATTTGTCCGTCAAATCTGACGCTCCTGCGCATAACTTCCACGGAAGTGTGCATCAAAAAAGGCCTACTTCAGGCCATATTTCAAACTCAATCTATCGCGTGCTTGCTTAAAGGCTCCAGATGCCTTTGTGTGCGCGTTTTTCTGTATTTCCGTGGAGGAACGCTGGTGAACAATATTAATCCTGTAATTCGTGCTGTAGACGTAGGCTATGGCAATACTAAATTCATTCGTAACATTGTTAATGGTCGTGCTGAGGCAGATCACTTTCCATCAATTGTTAACCGCCCCAGTGTTAACAAGAATAGCTTTCAAGAAAGTCCTGATATCTACCAAGTCGTTGTGAATGGTAATCGCTATGAAGTGGGGCCAGGCATTGATGCCGCACTTGAAGGCGGTGTTCGCATCATGCATGAAAATTATATTGAGACCGAAGACTACATGGCATTGATGTATGGTGCTCTTACACAAATGGACGTGGATGTTATTGATTTATTGGTTGTGGGTTTACCAGTTGATCTCATGAGTAGTAAAAGGTCGCTTTTAGAAAAACGGCTTGTTGGTTCTCATCGCGTTGTAAATCGTGACGTTCAAATCAAAAAGGTTAACGCGGTAGCTCAACCATTAGGTGGGTTTTTGCACTACGCATCACAAGCAAAATTGCTAGAGGAATTGAGCAGCACTAGAAATTTATTGATTGATCCAGGCTTTTTCACAGTCGATTTTCTTGTATCAACTGGCTTGAGAGAAATTAGTGGTAAAAGTGGCAGTCACCCAACCGGAATGAGTGCTTATTTGAAAGCTGTGGCCAAAGGTATCAGCGAAGACCTCTCTATCAATTACGACAACATTTCTCATATTGATGAAGGGATTCGTAAAGGCCGGTTCCGTCTGTATGGCCAGGATGTAGATTTAGCAAAATATCATCAGGCAGCACTGACTGAAATAATGCCAGCAGTGGACGCTATTTCAAATAAGGGGTCAGCTCACGAAACGGAAAAAATCGTACGTTAGGCTTATTTGGCGCAGGTTGGCATTGATGCACTTGCTTGGATACCGCTTCGCTCCGCGTATTCGTGATCTAGCCGACCGTCGTTTGTACATACAGGGCGACACAAAACAGTATCCGACACTCGCAGGACTTATCGGCGGTCGCATCAACGTAAAACACATTCGGACACACTGGGACGAAATCCTTCGTTTGGCGGCATCAATCAAGCAAGGCACCGTGACCGCATCACTGATGCTGCGTAAGCTCGGAAGCTATCCGCGTCAGAACGGCCTCGCGATCGCATTGCGCGAGCTGGGCCGTATTGAGCGGACCTTATTCGCACTCGACTGGATGCAAAACGTCGAACTGCGTCGCCGCGTGCAGGTTGGTTTGAACAAGGGCGAGGCTAAGAACGCGCTGGCTCGTGCCGTCTTCCTGAACCGGCTCGGGGAACTCCGCGACCGCAGTTACGAGAACCAGCGCTACCGCGCGAGCGGCCTTAATCTCGTTGTTAGCGCCATTATCCTTTGGAATACGGTTTATATGGAGCGGGCGGTTCAAGCGCTGCGCGAAGACGGCCGGGATATCGACGAGACGCTTCTGCGGCATCTTTCTCCCTTGGGCTGGGAGCACATCAACCTGACCGGCGACTATATCTGGCAGCAGGACAAACAGGTCGAACAAGGAAAGTACCGATCGTTAGGAACACTGCAGAGGTCTTAGCGTACGATTTTTTCCGTTTCGTGAGCTGACCCCTATTAGCGAATTATAGTGTCTTAGTTTTGTTTATAGATCCGGAGACCCCGAGCATAAGATCTCATACACTATTCAAAATCATCAAAAACTTTGTGTTTGTTACATAAAAACAGTGACAGACTCTCACAGACCCAGCAGAGAACTTTTAATTTTGCTAATCTTTTGGGAACTAAGTTAGTATCTTGTTAACTAAGACATCAGAATCCATTAATAAAATTAACGAATGTCAGTAAAATTATTTATCAACATGCTCATCTTTATGATTGTGATGCAATCAGGCATAGTTGCGGCTGACATTCATACATCTGATTCCAAGACACCACAAGAACATCAGCTTGTTCTTGATGATTCCAATGCAATTCAACAAGCGAACAATGCGTCTTCGCATGATGCACAAAGTACTGGCGATTGTGATTTTTGTATGCATTGTCAGTGTTCACATTTTATCGCAATCTTTAATATTGATGGAATTAATGTTGCTGCTATTCCAGACAATTATTTCAACCTCCACCCTAGATCGCCAAAACCTGACTTTACAGTCAGTATGTACCGCCCTCCGAGATCTTGAACTGCTGATGTTTTTGCGGACTTAACGTAAGTCCGTTGTTTGCAGTTAAACAGGATCTAATTTCATGAAAATACACTTTGATCGCACTACAAATGTGCGTGCGCCTGCTATCCGTGCATTGCTTTGTTCGATGCTGGTTGCCTTTTCTGTCTCGCCGGTATTAGCCGAGAACGTTCAACAAACGAAAACGTTGAGTTTAAACGAGGCCATGCAACAAACACTGGCGCAACATCCGGCATTACAGGTTTTTCCAATTCGTCAGCAGCAACTTGAAGCCCAGAAAAAAACGGCCAATCTCAAACCGGCATATGTTGTTGGTGCTGAGATTGAAAATTTCGCTGGCACCAGGGAACTAAGCGGTATCAAGTCACTTGAAACCACGGTCACTCTCTCCTCTGTCGTTGAACTGGGGGATAAAAGACTGTCCCGTGTTGAACTAGTGGAACAACAAAGCGATGTTGTCCGTGTTGATCGCAAAATAAAAGCGCTGGACTTGCTAGGTCAGGTAACACGACAATTTATTGAAGTGCTCAATAGCCAAGAGCGTGTAAAGCTAGCCGAGACGGGGCTGGAACTGGCACAAACAACATTAACAGAAGTTAATAAACGTGTAGGTGCTGCCGTCGCGGCTGAAGCAGATTTGGGCCGCGCCGAAGCTTCTGTTAATCAGGCTGAACTGATATTGGCTGCCGAAAAACGTCAGCTGGAAGCCAACAAAGTGGTACTCGCTAATTTGTGGGGGAGTTATCAACCTAATTTTGAGACCGCCACAGGCTCATTGTTTGCCTTTAGCGAGGCCATGTCATTTGAAGCCTTATTTAATCAGGCCCAGCAAAATCCGCAACTGGAACGTTTCGCTGCAGAAACGCGGGTTCGTGATGCACAAGTACGTCTTGCCAGAACTCAGCAAGTTGCAGATCTGACCTGGTCAGTTGGGATCAGGCGAGATGAAGGACTGAATGATTCGGCGTTAGTTGCTGGTGTGTCAGTGCCTTTGTTCAGCCGCCAGCGAGCGCAAGGGGATATTGAATCAGCATTGGCCGCGCGTAATGAAGTCAGCTATCGCCGTCAAGATATGCTGTTGCAACTTCATGCTCAGCTTTATCGGGCCTATTCCGGGCGTGAACAAGCAATTGCAAGTATTTCCAAGTTGCAACAACAGATTATCCCCAAACTCACTAAAAGTCTGGAGCAAACGCAAACCGGTTATCAACGGGGACTCTACAGTTATCTGGAATTTCTTACCGTCAGACAAGACCTGCTAGGTGCCAGACGTAGTGTCATTGAGGCTGCAACGGCTGCATTGCTATATCAGACAGAAATCGAACAACTCACCGCCGAACCGCTAACAGCTGCAGAGTAAGCAATATGAATCAGGACAAAACTATGTTTAATAAATCACATTTCGTTTTTTTACCCATGAGCAGCCTACTATCAATAGCAGCGCTAATATTGCTCATCATGTCACCTGCCATTGCTGAAGATGGTCATGCGCATGAGGCTCCTCAATCAGATCAACAAGCACAAGCCCAGCTAGCAGAATCAAATCAGCAGCATGATCATGAGATAACACATGATAAAGATAACCATGATGAATCGATGCCAAAAGAGGATGAACATGATCATAGCGCTGAATCAAAACCCGAAGAAGAAGGGCATGCTCACGACGCTGAGGATGAAGGTAGTGAGCATGTAGAAATGGATGACGGTATGGCTCAAAAACACGGTGTGGTAACTGCAGAAGTTACAGCCGGACAAATATCGGTCACCTCCAAACTCTACGGTAGAGTGGTTTTATCACCTGATGAGATAAGTCAAGTCAGAGCACGTTTTCCGGGTCAAATCACCCGCGTTTATGTGAATTTTGGTGATTCTGTCAAAAAAGGTCAGCTATTAGCCAGTGTTGAGTCAAACAACAGCTTACAGAGTTATAACGTAACCGCGCCCATCTCAGGTGTCATTACAGCAAAAGATGCCAATACCGGCGAAGTCGCGGCAGATCAAAGTTTGTTTACGATCACGAATACCCAATCACTTTGGGCTGAACTCAAAGTCTTTCCAGGACAGGCCATGAATATAAAACCCGGTCAGAAAGTGCGTCTGTTACATAACAACACATTTTATGAATCGACGATAAAGCAACTGCTGCCAAGCAAAGATGATGCCCCTTATCGGATTGCCCGCGTTGCACTTGATAATCAGCAGCAAGTCTGGTTTCCGGGTTTGCTCGTTGAGGCTGAAGCCATTACCGAGCAAACAGAAGTCAAACTAAGAATTCCTAACAGTGCCATACAACAGTTTGAAGGCGCATCAGTCGCTTTTGTCAAAGTAGGTAATCAATATCAAGTCAGGCCATTACAACTGGGTCTTAATGATGGTCAATTCAGTGAGGTTATATCCGGACTCCGGCAGGGCGATGACATCGTCGCTGAAAATAGCTATCTGATTAAAGCTGATCTGGAAAAAGCCGGCGCAGCTCACGCTCACTGATTTAGGAAACAGACATGATTAATAATATTTTAAGTCTCTCAATCGAGAGACGTGGCCTGATGTTGTCAATGATATTTCTTATCATTGGCCTTGGGATCTGGAGCTTTCAGAAGCTGCCGATTGATGCGGTGCCTGATATCACCAACGTACAGGTGCAGATCAATACCAGAGCACCCGGGTATTCGCCGCTGGAATCTGAACAACGCATCACTTATCCCATCGAGAGAGCGATCGCCGGACTGCCGGATCTTGATTACACCCGATCCATCTCTCGCTATGGATTATCACAAGTCACCGTGATATTTGAAGAAGGCACCGATCTGTATTTTGCGCGTAATCTTATTAATAACCGTTTGGCAGTGATAAAAGGCTCACTGCCACAGGGTATTGAACCGGAGATGGGACCTATCGCGACCGGGCTGGGTGAAATTGTCATGTACACAATTACCGCAGAACCTGATGCCAGGCAACCTGATGGCAGTTCATATGATCCTACCGATTTACGAGTGCTTCAGGACTGGGTCATTCAACCCCGGCTGGAGCGGGTAAAAGGGGTCACAGAAGTCAATGTTAACGGTGGTTATCAAAAGCAATTTCATGTTCAGCCGGATCCGGCGAAATTGCTGAATTTTGGCGTGTCCCTCAGTGATCTGAAACAGGCGCTGATGCAAAACAATGATAATCGGGGCGCCGGTTATATTGAACGTTATGGGCAGCAGATTTTGGTTCGATCGCCAGGACAGCTTAAATCCATCGATGATATTGGTCAGGTGGTAGTGAAAAATATCGATGATCGGCCGGTGCTCGTCAAAGATGTGGCCGACGTTGTGATTGGTAAGCCGCTGCGCAGTGGTGCGGGAACACGTGATGGTAAAGAGACGGTTGTCGGCACAGTTATGATGTTGTTTGGAGAAAATTCACGTGAAGTTGCTGCGACTGTGACTCGTGAAATGGCGGAGATTCAATCGTCATTACCGGAGGGCGTCATACTGGAAGCGGTATACGATCGCACCACCTTGGTCGATAAAGCCGTTGCCACGGTTGAAAAAAATCTGCTTGAAGGTGCTTTGCTGGTTATCGTTGTGTTGTTTCTGTTGTTAGGCAATATCCGCGCGGCCTTAATCACGGCTGCAGTTATACCACTATCAATGATGGCAACGATTACTGGAATGGTACAGGCAGGTATTTCTGCCAATTTGATGAGTATGGGGGCACTTGATTTTGGCCTGATTGTCGATGGTGCGGTAATTATTGTTGAGAACTCTATCCGAAGATTATCTATGGCACAAAAACAAAACGGTGGAGTGTTGCCTGTTAAAGAACGCTTAAATGTCGTTTATGAGGCCACCAATGAAGTGATACGCCCAAGCTTATTTGGCGTCATGATTATCACGATTGTCTATATCCCATTATTCTCATTGACAGGGGTTGAAGGCAAGATGTTTGAGCCAATGGCTGCCACAGTAGTTATTGCATTACTATCTGCCATGGTCTTTACGCTGACTATCGTGCCGGCTGCCATCGCTATGTTTATGGGGGGGCGAATCACTGAAAAAGAAAGTTTTATCATCAGTGGTGCCAAATGGCTTTACCGGCCAGTGTTGCTGCTCAGCCTCAAATTGCGTTGGCTGCTGATGCTTTTGGCTGTTGTGTTGGTTGCTTTGTCTGTCAACATGGCCAGCAAAATGGGCTCGGAATTTATTCCGCAACTGAACGAAGGTGATATTGCCTTACATGCACTGCGAACGATCGGTACCAGCCTTGAGCAATCTATCAAAATGCAGGAACAGCTTGAACAGCGGCTCAAAACTTTCCCACAGGTAGATAAGGTGATTGCCAAAATCGGTACACCAGAAGTCGCGACTGATCCGATGCCGCCTAATGTGGCCGATACATTTCTTATACTTAAGCCTAGGAGTGAATGGCCGGATCCGGAATTACCTAAAAGCGAACTACTTGCAGAAATTGAAGCGGCGGTTACCCAATTACCAGGTAACAACTATGAGTTTACCCAACCGATTGAGATGCGCTTTAACGAGTTAATTTCAGGCGTTCGTGCGGATTTGGGTATTAAAGTTTTCGGCGATGATTTGGACTTGATTAAGCAAAATGCAGAGGCGGTTCTGGCTGTGATTCAGGAGATCCCCGGCGCTGCTGATGCCCGGCTGGAACAGGTCGATGATATGCCTATGCTGACCATTGAACCCAAACGTATGGCCATGTCACGTTATGGTCTTAATGTTGATGATTTGCAAAACATGTTATCAACCGCCGTTGGCGGTGGCGAAGTTGGCCTGATCTATGATGGCGATCGGCGCTTTGATCTGGTGGTGCGGTTGCCTGAAGAAATTAGACAAGACATACCCGCCTTGTCAAATCTGCCCGTGAGTTTACCTGGTGGTGATTACGTACCTTTGTCTGAAGTCGCAACCATCGAATTAACGGAGGCGCCGAGTCAGATTTCCAGAGAAAACGCCAAACGGCGTGTCGTGGTCACCAGCAATGTCAGAGGCCGGGATCTGGGCTCTTTTGTAGAAGAAGCTCAACAGCGTATTGCTGAGCAAGTGCAATTACCACCCGGTTATTGGATCGAATACGGTGGAACCTATGAACAACTGCAATCAGCCAGTCAACGACTGTCGATTGTGGTACCGGTTACGTTGGTTATCATTATGGGCCTGCTGATTACCTTGTTTGGTTCATTTCGTGATGCAGCGATTATCTTCACTGGTGTGCCATTGGCATTAACTGGTGGGGTGCTGGCGCTCTGGCTGCGAGATATGCCGCTATCTATTTCCGCAGGGGTTGGTTTTATTGCACTCTCGGGTGTTGCGGTGTTAAACGGTCTCGTCATGTTGTCATTCATCAGGGATTACTGGCACCGGCACGGCGATCTGCACAAAGCAATCGTTGATGGTGCAATGACTCGGTTACGGCCAGTATTGATGACGGCTCTGGTAGCAAGTCTCGGTTTTGTGCCGATGGCACTCAATACCGGTACCGGGGCTGAGGTGCAAAGGCCACTGGCAACGGTCGTCATTGGCGGAATTATTTCGTCAACCTTGCTAACACTGGTGGTGTTGCCGGCACTTTACCGGATAGTGCACGGCCGTGGAAAATCAAGATAAAACATGGCGGCCTGTATTGGCCGCCAACCTTTCCTGAGTTTATCAATAAACAAAAACATAAAGGTATATCTCTATGCATACACATCATCAAGAGGATGGTGCTTCTGATAAAAGGATTGCAACGGCTTTTTTTCTAAATGTTAGTTTTACCATCATTGAATTCATCGGTGGCTGGCTGACCAACAGCACAGCAATTATGGCTGATGCTGTTCACGATCTTGGTGACAGTCTGTCTATCGGCAGTGCCTGGTTTTTGAACCGCGCAGGCAATAAATCTGCTAATTCTGTGTTCACCTATGGTTATCGGCGCTTGTCTCTTTTTGGTGCTCTGATAAACGGCTTGGTGTTAATCGCTGGCTCAATATGGGTGTTGAGTGAAGCAATACCACGTTTGGCCGATCCAGTAATGCCGGTTACCGAAGGTATGCTGGCATTGGCCGTATTGGGGGTTACTGTTAATGGGTTTGCGGCTTATCGGCTGAGTAAAGGGACGTCTCTTAATGAAAAAATACTCAACTGGCATTTATTAGAAGATGTATTAGGTTGGCTGGCTGTGTTGATCATTTCCATCATTCTGCAGTTTGCCGACTGGCCGATTTTAGATCCGCTTTTATCCATTGGTTTTACGCTATTCATCTTGTTTAATGTTGTTCGTAATTTGTGGGTGACCGGTAAATTGTTTTTTCAGGCAGTGCCCGATAAAGCGCTGCATGATGAGATCAAAAAAACTCTTGTCAGCATTGAGGGTGTCAATGAGGTACATCATTTACATCTTTGGTCACTTGATGGTGAACACCATGTCCTCACTGCACACCTGACACTTAATAACGATAATGTCTCTTCTGAAAATTACCTGGCTATGAAACAAACGATTGCCGAGTCTTTATCTCAATATGATCTAGATCACACCACGATAGAGCTTGAGCTAAATCAGGAGCATTGCAGAGATTTTAGTGACCATTAAACAGCATCTCAATAACATTTTACGCAAATAAAAAAATGACAATTATTAATATCCAACCTAAAAAGTTCACTGGTTTCAAACGTATGCTTTGGGCCACTTTTTATTCATACAAAGGGTTGCATTCTGCACTGCGTCACGAAGTTGCTTTTCGTCAGGAATTTATTGCCTTTGTCTTATTATTGCCAGTTGTGTTCTGGATAGACTTTACCGCTATTGAGCGGTTTATATTAATTGCCAGCATGATCGCTGTAATGGTCGTCGAGTTGATCAACTCAGCAATTGAATCGACGCTGGATAGAGTCAGTTTGGAGCATCACTTATTAACCGGTCGGGCCAAAGATTATGGATCACTGGCTGTCTTACTTACCCTTATTATTTCAATCGCAGCATGGACATTATTGCTATGGCACAGATTTTTTTGAATTCAAACGAAAAAGATATATTCACAAAATCACCCTCACTGCTCGGACCTTACCGCATTTTATTTCAGGTTCTGCTTATTGGGCTTCTTATTCTCTCGCTATCAAGATTAGGGCTTGTTGTATGGCAGTGGGATCGGGTATCGGCAGCAATTGATCTGCCATCACTATTCATTCAGGGGCTCAGAGCTGATCTCATTATTATGGGTATGCTTATTGCGCCACTGATGTTGTTGATGCCGCTACTGGTCAATAAATTAACCTGGCAATTATGGCAAAAGTTGGTGTGGTTCTGGAGTTTAATGATCATTGTTTTGATCATTTTTATGGAGTCTGCCACACCGACATTTATTGTTCAGTATGACTTGCGTCCGAACAGACTCTTTGTCGAATACTTACAATATCCAAAAGAAGTTTTCTCAACCTTGTGGGAAGGTTTTCGTCTGCCACTTATTCTCGGGGTTGTTTTCACTATATTAGCCGGCTTGTTCACGAATCGGCTGTTACAGCATTGGTTAAAACAATATCATTTGGACTGGCCGGTTTGGCGTGTTTGGCTGACTTGGCCTCTTATGGTTCTCATCCTAGTCGTCATGATCCGGTCTACTTTATCGCATCGTCCAGCCAATCCGGCAATGTTTGCAATCACTTCGGATGCTATGGTCAATAGCCTAGTCATTAACTCAACCTGGTCAGTGTATTTTGCTATTTACAACATGAAGCATGAAGCAGAAGCCGGAGAAGTCTATGGTACGCTTACTGATGAACAAATTATGCAGGAAATGAGCGAGAATTATCCTTGGCTTGATAATGATCCAAATGCACCCTTTCCAACTATCAATAAGCGCCCCGCGACAGTTGAAAGAGATATACCACTTAACCTGGTTATCATTCTTGAAGAAAGCCTGGGTGCCACCTTCGTCGAATCTCTTGGTGGAGAGTATTCTGTAACACCAGAATTAGAAAAACTGAAAAATAAGGGCTGGTGGTTTGAACAACTTTATGCAACCGGCACACGATCTGTAAGAGGAATTGAAGCCACGATAACGGGTTTTTTGCCCTCACCCGCAAGAAGCGTTGTAAAGCTTTCTTTATCACAACAGAATTTTTTCACCATCGCAGACTTATTGAGTCAACGCGGCTACAAAACTGAATTCATTTATGGTGGGCAATCTCACTTCGATAACATGGCTAACTTCTTTATTGGCAATGGTTTTCAATCTATCGTTGACCAAAATGACTACGTTGATCCGCTCTTCGTAGGCAGTTGGGGGGTCTCAGATGAAGATCTATTCAATATGGCGCATCAACGGATCGTTCAAGCGAACCTGAGTTATCAACCGTACTTTAGTTTAGTTTTTACATCCAGCAACCATTCGCCATACGAATTCCCTGATGGCAAGATCGATCTGCATTCGGCCGAGAAACAAACTGATTTGAATGCTGTTAAATATGCAGATTATGCTTTGGGACAATTCTTTAACACAGCTATGAAAAGCGATTACTGGGAGAATACCCTCTTTTTGGTGATTGCTGATCATGATTTGAATGTTTATGGAAATGCACTTGTGCCGATAGAACGTTTTCAAATCCCGGGTCTCATTTTAGGGGCTGATATAAAACCAAAACGTATCAAGACGGTGGCGAGCCAGATTGATATGGCGCCTACTTTACTATCACTGATGGGCATCAGCGCTGAGACACCAATGATAGGCAGAGATTTGAGCCGACCAGCCGAGCAGCAGTCACCCGGCAGGGCAATGATGCAATTTGCCGATTATTTTGCCCTGTTGCAAGGTGAGAAGGTGACCATTTTACGCCCTCAAAAGAAAGCTCTGGCTGGGCAGTATGTTCTCAAAAAGCGTCAACTAGAGCTCAAAGGTCCGGCAAATAGAGAGGATGCTAACGAAGCATTAGCACATGTATTACTACCTTCTTGGCTATACCGTCAGCAACGTTACGATATGCCTGTTGGG
This sequence comes from Methylophaga thalassica, assembly GCA_011052985.1. Classification (GTDB taxonomy): domain Bacteria; phylum Pseudomonadota; class Gammaproteobacteria; order Nitrosococcales; family Methylophagaceae; genus Methylophaga; species Methylophaga aminisulfidivorans_A. The sequence goes on along the minus strand of DRHY01000196.1, from coordinate 30,997 downwards.
CATCCATCAAACAAAAATTAGCATTTCTCATCCTATTATGCAGTTATTGATTGGCCGCATTAAAGATAAGGATTTCTATGTTATTAATGTTTTTATATTGATCATGATATTGAGTATTTACTTATTATTGATCTTTTTTTGCACGATTTAAATTAGTTCTATGTTTGGGTAATTTATTCTCATCCACACATGAAGTTTGGAAATTTAAAACCATGAGTAGATTAATTTATTACGTAGAATCAAATCTCGTTTGGTTTGTCATTATTGTGGCTGGGCTTGGATTGGTATTACCTGAGGCGGGTAAATATCTCCAACCACTAATTGGGCTATTACTTGCTGCATTGATGTTTATTATCAGCCTGACTTTTGATGCCCATGCCGTTCGGTTAGTGCTTCGTAAAACTTCAAGGCAATTTTTAGCGCTGATTCTAGTCAACGGCCCAATGTGGCTTGCCGGGCTGCTGACCGGCCGATTATTTTTTTGGCAGTGGTCCGTTGGCTATGGGTCAAACTTTGCTTGGCACCTTACCCACAGATGTATCATCTCCGTTGTTAGTGTTGATGGCGCGAGGCAATGTTGCCCTGGCAGCCGTTTTTAATGCGGTAAATACCGTTTTTTCCCCCTTTCATTGTTCCTCTGCTTTTTTTATGGCTGACGGGCATTCAACTGGAAGTACCACCTGACACCATTATTTTCGAATTAGTGTTGGTTGTTCTCGTTCCCACCATTTTGGGAGTGAGTTTGCGAACAAAGTTTTCAGCATTTTTTTTCACGTCATGATTCGGCTTATGAAGGAATTGGCTCATTTCTTTACCTTCTGATATTGCTCACTGTGTTAAGCCCAAATGCAGAAACTATTATTGGCTATGGTTGGTAAGCTTTTGTTATTGCTGCTGCAGCTTTATGTCTGAATCTGATTGGTTATCTGGTAGGAATGGCCTCACGTCTGATATCCAAAGACCGAAAATAGGCATTGCTCTCAAATTCCTATAACGACCAGTAACGCATCATTGCTTAATTCGTATAGTTACGGTGTTAGAAACTAATTTTTCATTTGACTTCCAATTAAGTCATGTCTCCTTATCGGTACTACCAAAAGAATAGGCAGCTTCAAACGCTGATAGACTTAATTTGTCGAGGATAAGAATCAGCGAGATGTCTTTCATGACTATCATTTATTTCAGCCTGTAGTCGCTGCTTGCTTGGATGCATTGTGCTTACGTTTTTTATACGATTGTCGTTTGGCCTGAGCCTTATTTAAATCACTGTCTTTTTTCTTATCAGATGCTATGTAAGCTTGTTGCCCAAGTGCTCTGATTGCATCAGCAATTTTAAAGATACGAACTTGCCATGCATGAGACCTATCTTCTGAATGAGCAAGCGGAACTTCCCCGGCCATCCAAAGCGTTTTAAGTTTCATTGTCAGATTATCCAGCTGACGGATCAGATTCATAAATGCCATACCTTCTGGGCAAGTGATTTTGATTAGCAAATCAACACTATCATCTGTGACGGCAGCATTCTTGATTCCAATGCTGTTCAGAATGTGATCTGCTTGTTCCATATCCCGATTCATTTCAGTAGACAGATGCCTAATACTTTCAGTAATTTTCCTCACATTTTCATCTGACAGTTCACGCAATCCAAATTTACGTGTTAGCAACGTTGCTGCTGTCATCTGTGTTTGTATATGTTCGAAAGTCCGGCGAAATATTCGCTTTGCCTGTGCTGACTGGAGCGTAACGATCATTTCCATGTAAAACTCGCTCTTGACCTCTTCTTCAGTCAAGAATTGTTTAATCTTTTGCATTTCAGCTTGCTGCCGACTTTCTCTTTTGGGGTCAACTGTGCCCATCTCTTCAGCCATGACACTCACCTTTCATTAAATAAATTATATTCGAGGAGGCATTTAAAATTAGTTCGCTAGCTTAGTCTATGAATAACCGGATATTGGTTAATGCCGGTTACTAGAATGATAGGCGTTTTAACTCACACAGGTTTAAGAGGATGTTTACTGATCCTAAACAATAAATTGTTGCTACCAATATAAAAAGGCAATGACTTTCTTCTTTGTGTTTAGGTGATGTTATGCAATTTATTGCGAAGTTCGGCCATCCTCGGGGTCAAGCGTAGGTCTTATTAATCTATTAGTTGTCGATAAAGACTATTTTAAGGCGGATTGGGGAAACAAGAATTCAAAAGAACTATACAAAGAGATTAAGGCCCTCTACCAAAATATCTCGCTTCTACTTCACTTTGTAATGGTTGCAAACATAATTATTGCCATCATGTATATTTTATACACACGTCATAAATAATCTGATTGTGACAGCTTGGTAAAAGGAAAATGCAGCGACTCATTGGCTAATTTATATTGCTCGCTGAATGGTCTTAACATGCAATTCAGCATGGTTTATCAATTAAAGAAAGGTCACTATGTCTCATGAAAAAAAATCAATCTTGTATTGAAGCTTATTATCGCAGCGCAATGCGATAATTGTGCAGTAGCTTGTTTAGAAGAAAGTTATGTTTCCAAAATGACAGATATGTGTACATATGGATTTAGATTGTGCGGATATGTGTCGTTTTACAGCGACTGCAATTGCTCGTGGCAGTGACTATGCAGCTCAAATTTGTAATTTATGTGCCGAAACTGGTGATCAGTATGAGCATCAGCACTGTAAAGACTGTGCTAACCAATGCAGAAAATGCACTGAAGAATGTAGAAAAATGGCTGCATAAGCAGTCTGACATACGCCTCATTATGAGGCGTATGTCTTTTTGATGCTAATCTACTTTGTAGATTAAAACTATTCGAAGGTAATCTTAGCAAAAGAACTACTTAATATTACGAACAACTGAATATTCTTCATCCTTTCATTACTTAAAATGGCATGCGCCTTACCTCAACGATTAGGCTGCTTGACTATACGAAGATATGACTTAAGCGTCTTCCAACCTTCAGGAAAAAGTTCTTTAGCCTCCTCGTCGGATAAAGAAGGAACTATGATGACATCATCACCATTGGACCAGTTTGCTGGGGTAGCAACCTTATAGCCATCGGTTAACTGTATCGAGTCGAGCACCCGTAAAATTTCATTGAAGTTTCTGCCTGCACTTTTCGGATAAGTCAGCATCATCCTAACTTTTTTGCTCGGATCAATCAGAAATACTGAACGCACTGCCGAACTATCATCTTCTCCGGGATGTAACATATCGTAAAGCCGAGAGATTTGCTTATTTTCATCTCCAATAATTGGGAAGTTGACCGCGCAACTCTGGGTCTCCTCAATATCGCTGACCCAGGCTTTATGATCTTCTACCGAATCAACGGAGATAGCGATTATTTTACAGTGCCGCTTGTCAAAAGCTTCTTTCAGCTTGGCAGTCTCACCTAGTTCTGTGGTGCAAACTGGTGTGAAATCAGCTGGGTGGGAGAATAAGATAGCCCATCCGTCCCCAATCCACTGATGAAAGTTAATATGGCCTTCAGTAGTATCTGCTTCGAAATCAGGGGCAGTATCGCCTAGATGTAAGTTCATAATAATAGTCTCCATTGATAACTTAAAATCAGCTTTGATCGGAGCCGCCGTCCAGACAATTCACACTGTCCATTATATGCTCCATGATGGGGTTAGAGTTTCATCTTTTACTTGATCTTAGTGATGACATAACCTTTTTCTGCTTTTATAAACTCAAAATCCACAGTTTCACCTACCTTAAATTTGTCGAGTAATTTATCATCCTGAACCATAAATCCCATGGTCATGGCCGGCCAGCTGAGGCTTTCAATCGGTTCATGAACCAAAGTGACTTTTTTTGAGCTGATATCGACTTTAGTGACAGTGCCAATGGCGGAATGGGTGATCTGTTGATCCGATGTCTCCGCTTTTGGAGCCATGTTTTCCATATCGTCATGATCCATTTTCTGCTCCGCTAATATCGACGTTGCCGAAAAGGACAGAATGATTGTCAAAGAACTTACTAATAATTTTTTCATTTTAATTTTCTCCAGTGCGTTAAATAAAAAAACCTAGGTCAATGCACGTTAAATGACCCGGCGTAATTCATCACTCGTTATTTGCTTGTGATTGAATTGGTTCGTTTTTCGTCTGCTTCTGTGCACGCTTTTTATGAATCAGTAAATAGATCACCGGTATCACCAGCATTGACAACAGTGGTGCTGTCACCATGCCGCCTACCATTGGCGCAGCAATGCGCTGCATAACTTCACTACCAGTGCCGCTACCAAACATAATGGGCAGCAGGCCAGCAAGGATAACGGTCGCCGTCATGGCCTTGGGTCTAACCCTGAGCACAGCGCCTTCACCTATGGCATCCAGCAGATCAGCCTCTGTTTCTTTTTGTTCATCCAACCGGTTTTGCCAGGCTTGCTTAAGATAGAGCAGCATGATGACGCCAAACTCGGCTGCTACCCCGGCTAAAGCGATAAAGCCGACCACACTCGCCACCGACAAGTTGTGTCCCAACAGATAGAGCAGCCAGATGCCACCCACTAAAGAAAAGGGCAAAGTCACCATTAGCAGCAATGCTTCGCCAAAATTCTTAAACGTGAGATAGAACAAAACAAAGATGATAAGCAACGTGAAAGGCACCACCAGCTTGAGCTTGGCAGTCGCACGCTCAAGATACTCGAATTGTCCGGACCAGGTGATTGAATAGCCGGTCGGCAAATCCACTTGCTCCGAGACGATTTGCTGCATATCGGTTACCGCCGAACCCAAATCCCGATCCCGAATATCAACATACACAAACCCCGCTAACCGCGAGTTTTCACTGCGCACCATGGGTGGACCGTCACTGATGCTAATGTTCGCAACATCTGACAGTATCAATTGCTGGCCGCGAATAGTCACGATAGGCAAGGTCCGTAAAGAGGCCAGTGAATCCCGGATCTCCCGGGGGTAGCGAACATTAATGGGAAAGCGCTGCAATCCCTCCACCGTTTCGCCAATATTCATGCCGCCCACAGCCGAACTGATAATCAACTGCACATCATTAATATTAAGGCCATAACGCGCCGCGGCATCACGTTTAATATCAACATCGACGTAACGACCACCGGTGAGACGCTCAGCAAAAACACTGGTGACCCCAGGTACATCTTTGAGGACTTTTTCAATGTCGCCGGCAATGCCATCAATAACGTTTAAGTCTTCCCCCAAAACTTTTACGCCCACAGGGCTCTTGATACCAGTAGCCAGCATATCAAGCCGGTTACGAATCGGTGGTACCCAGATATTGGTTAAGCCGGGCACCTTCACGGTCCGATCTAATTCGGCGATCAATTTTTCTTTGGTCATACCCGGCCGCCACTCTTCATGAGGTTTGAACTGAATGGTGGTTTCAAACATCACCAGTGGCGCCGGATCAGTTGCCGTATCCGCACGTCCGGCTTTGCCATAGACGGTTTTCACCTCCGGCACGCTTTTGATCATTCGATTAGTCTGCTGTAACAATTCCGCTACTTTACCGGCCGAAAGACTGGGTAAAGCACTGGGCATGTAAAGCAGATCCCCTTCATCCAACGGTGGCATAAACTCACTGCCGATATGTTGTAAAGGCCATAAACTGGTCAGTAACAATGCGCTGGCGACCACTAAGGTCATCTTTGGAAACTTGAGTACGCCTGCCAATAAAGGTCGATATAAAGCAATTAAAAACCGGTTTAGTGGATTAGCCTGTTCAGCCGGAATTTTGCCCCGGATAAGGTAGCCCATTAGTACCGGGATAAGCGTTACAGCAAGGCCAGCTGCTGCGGCCATTGCATAAGTCTTGGTAAATGCTAATGGAGAGAATAGTCGGCCTTCCTGAGCTTCCAAGGTGAAAATTGGGATAAAAGACAGCGTAATAATCAACAACGAGAAAAACAGCGCGGGGCCCACCTCGACGGCAGAATCACCTATCACCTTCCAGCGACTGTCGCCCTCTAGCTTTGATCCGGGATGTTTTTCATACCAGCGTTCTAAATGTTTATGAGCATTTTCAATCATCACCACCGCTGCATCGACCATGGCACCGACAGCGATGGCAATACCGCCAAGTGACATGATATTAGCGTTGATCCCCTGCCAGTGCATCACAATAAAAGCCATCAAGATCCCCAGGGGCAGTGAAACAATAGCCACCAAGGCTGAACGAAGATGGAATAAGAAAATAAGGCACACTAATGCCACGACAATAAATTCTTCAATAAGCTTTTCTGTGAGATTATCGACAGCGCGTTCTATTAGCCCAGAGCGATCATAAACCGTCACAATCTCAACGCCCTCGGGCAAACTCTTTTGCAGCGTTTTCAGTTTGTCTTTCACAGCAGCAATGGTGGTCAGAGCGTTTTTTCCAGAGCGCATCACGATGATGCCCCCCACAGCTTCACCGACACCGTCGAGCTCGCTGATAGCCCGCCGGATTTCAGGGCCGATTTGAATATGCGCGACATCGCCCAATGTCACTGATACACCAGCATCAGTGGTTAGTAAGGGAATGGATTGAAAATCTTCTAAGCTTTGCAAATAGCCGGAGGCGCGCACCATATATTCCGCTTCGCCCATCTCCAGAACCGCGCCGCCGGTCTCTTGATTACCATTATTAATAGCCTCAATAACGCGGGAAAGCGGTATGCGATAAGTGGCTAACTTGTCGGGATCGACGACCACCTGGTACTGCTTGACCATGCCGCCGACAGTTGCGACCTCTGCCACATTGGCGACGGTTTTCAGTTCGAATTTAAGAAACCAGTCCTGCAACGCGCGTAGCTGGGAAATATCCTGGGTGCCGGATTTATCTACCAAAGCATACTGATAGATCCAACCGACGCCGGTGGCATCAGGGCCAATTGATGAGCTTGCCGTATCCGGCAGCCTTGACTGCGCCTGATTAAGGTATTCCAGCACCCGACTGCGGGCCCAATACAGATCGGTACCCTCCTCGAACAAGACATAGACATAACTATCGCCAAAGAACGACAGACCGCGTACTACTTCAGCGCCGGGTACCGATAACATGGTGGTGGTTAATGGGTAGGTGACTTGATCCTCGACCAATTGCGGTGCTTGTCCCGGCCAGGTCGTTTTAATTATCACCTGAACATCTGACAAATCAGGCAGCGCATCCAGCGGCGTACGTGATAAAGATACCAAGCTCCAGGCAAGCATCATCAGCGTAGCCAATAACACCAAAAAACGATTGTCGATTGACCAACGTATAAGTTTGGCAATCATTTTGCACCTTCCATTTCAGTCTCGGCTGACAAAGGCTGCAGGTCGATAATTTTAGGTGCTGAGCCTTTTTCTAAGCGAAACTCAATTGCTATTTGCTCGCCCACCGTCAGCCCATCTGGATTGAGTGATGACGAAAGTTGAAAGTCCATGGTCATACCCGGCCATTCCAAGCTGGGAATATTTGGATGAGTCAGCGTCAAAATCTGCCCGTCGATAGCTTCGATTTGTGCCTGCGTACGATGACTATCCATTGCCATTTCAGGATCTGCTGAGCGCGGTTGAAACTCCAAAATCAATGGCGCTGCGCCTGCTTCTAAACGAAAGGCAATTTCAATTTGCTCACCCACCGTCAGCGCATCTGGATTAAGTGATGACGATAATTCAAAGTCCATAGTCATCCCCGGCCACTCTAGGCTGGGAATATTTGGATGGGTCAAAGTCAATATCTGTCCGTTTATCGCTTCGATTTTTGCCTCGGTCTGATGAACCTCCATTGTCATCCCAGACATTGAATCGTTATCAGTTTTTGTTTCCTGACTATCCATTAGCCGCGCTTCAACGCCTCTCAGGCTGGCTTCAGAATCCACCAAAAACTGACCTGATACCACAACCCGTTCACCTTCCTGCAAGCCTTGCTTAATTTGGGTTTTATCATCAGTTACGCGTCCGGTTATGACCTCAACTGGGCGAAAACTGCCATTTTTCAAGATCACCATGATTAAGGTGCGTTTGCCCGTTCGGATAAGCGCTTCGGTTGGCACCATCAGTGCATCGGTAATTTTTTTGCCTGCCAACTGCATATTGACGAACATACCCGGCGCCAATTCACCTTGTGGATTGTCCAACACCACCCGCGCCTTAAGAGTGCGTGTTGTCGGGTCCACTTCCGATAATAATGTTTGTATCTGACCTTTAAATTGTTTGCCAGGAAAAGCAGGGCTGCTGGCGATGATGGGATCACCAGGACTGAGTAAAGCGACCTGACTCTCCGGTACCTCAGCATTAGCCCAGACGGGATCTAATCCATTAATACGCATTAATGTGGAGCCGGTAGATATAGTCATGCCTTCGCGGGCAACTATTTCTGTGACGACACCATCAATGGGGGCAGTAATTGTCAGCTGCGTCTGCAGTTTTCCGGTGCTTTTTATCTGACGGATTTGTGCTTCACTCATCCCCACCTGACGCATGCGGGCAATTGAGGCTGCTATCAGTTCATCTAATCCCTCACCTTGCATGTTTTTGAGAGCCAGAAATTCTTCTTGTACGGCCATCCAGTCAGGTACATAGATAGCCAAAAGCGGTTGGCCTTTATTAACTCGATCCAGCGTGGCCTTTACGTAAAGCTTTTCCACATAACCCAGTGCCCTGGCCTGAACATTCACTTCCTCGCGCTCATTCCAGGCAATAGCACCGACCGCCGTCACCTGCGTCGTAATGTCTTGTCTGGTTACCAACGCCGTGCGCATACCAATATTTTGTTGTAGGCGTGAGTTAATGGTGACGCCAGATTCATCCATCGCACTCTCAGCATCCGAGCTTCCCTTGTAAACTGGCACCAGCATCATATCCATGTAAGGTGATTTACCGGGTGTCTCGAATTTATTGCCTGGGACCATCGGATCTTGATAAAAAAGAATTTTTTGCCCCGTGACCGGATCAATATCACCGGCTTTAATCCCAGCGTCGATATGACGGCGGGTCGCTTTTTCGCCTTCGGCAATCCCCCAACTTGAAGGATCTTCGGTGGTCTTGGCATTACCCGCCATGCTCTCTGAGCTCAATGAAGACATGTCCATCCCTTGCTGCATTCCCCATTGATAAGCAGCATAACCAGCGACAAGCACCATCAAAGCCATGACTAAAAATAAAAAGATGTATTTACGATTCATTATTTGAACTCCATGGCGTGGGATGAAGGAATGACTGCACTATCGGGCAATATCAGATATTCCAATGTGGCCCAAAGCGCTGCGGTTTCCATTTCAATCCTCAGTTTTTCTACACGCGTAGCAATTTCCATTTTTCGGGCATCAAGCACTGTCACTAACTTGCCTTTACCGCCACGATATTCGGCCACTACTGCATTAGTGCGCTGGTTAGCAAGGGGAATCAAAGCGGCTTCATAGTCACTGAGTCGGACTAAATTACTTTTCCAGGTATCGAGCCAACGGGCTGTCTCAGCAATATGCTCCCGGGTCATTTCTTCGCGTTCTGCTCGCACCTGGTCCGCTTGGGCCAATTTGGCAGCTACTACCCGATCCTGGCGGCTCTCCTGATTCCATTGCAGCGGCACGCTGACACCAATCGAAATCATGTCCGAAAAACCTGAACTTCGTTCGCCATACATTACTGACCAAGTCCAATCAGACTGTTTCTCTTGACGTGCGGCCTTGGCTTCAGCCATTGCAACCGCTTCCTCAGCCCTCATTACAGCAATATCTGGATGTTCATTTACCTGATGATATAAATGCTGAGTGTCGAGCGAAGACTCCGAAATGTTCGGCGCTATACCCAAAGATGTGTGATCAGTATTCCCGACCCAACGCGCCAGCGTCGTTTTGGCATTATCAAGGCGCGCTTGAGCTTGATAAATACGATCTTGGATTTCAGCCACAGTCGTTTTGGCCAGAAAAATATCGGATTGTGGTCCAGTGCTCCCACGATAGGCAGCTTCGGCAGCCTGAACTTGTAAGCTTGCCTCTTGCTGCTCGCGTGTTAATAACAACACCATTTGCTGCTGGTAATAAACATCAAACCAAGCTACTGCAGTATTTTGGCGTATTTCAGTAAGTGTCAGTGCTTTCGTTATCTGCGCCTTATCTGCTTTACGTTCAAATACTTTGGCACGGGCATCACGCTTGGCTTCACGGGTATATGTCTGAGAAATACCAATATTGCGAGAGGTCATGAAATCTTCCGTAAGGCTATAAGCCATGGGACCATTGACTGGCAGGTTATTAACAGATAACTCCAGCATTGGATCAGGAAGTTGTCCGGCTTCAATGGCCAGCTCTTGGGAGGCTTGCGATGAAGCATCTTGCGCCAACAAGGCGTGAGAGCGTTGCTCAGCAAGTTGCAATGCATTCTCAAGGCTTAGTGGCTCAGATGAAACTTGTGGTTGCGCCATGACTGCAGTTGCAAAACTGGCAGTCAATAATGCAATAAAGCCTAGCCAGTGAATTCGCCAGATTGGTGGCGAATAACTTTTGAGCACAATGGCTCTGATAAATAGGTTTGACATAAGCTGGATCCGATGAATTCAATGGCGTTGCAGCAAATGCAACGCAAATGTTTCAAGCATGGAATTAAGTTGCAGCTTGAAACACTACGGGAATAATGGGATCAGCTTAAGGTTGGCGGGCGCCAGAGATCAGTAGGCGCCAAGGTAGGCACAAACGGTATACTCGCTCGTGCCAAAAGCCTATCAGTGGAAACGAAGTTCCATGATGGAACAGAGAAAAAGAGAACTACATTAGAGATGCTGCAATCTTGATCTGCTTTACAGGATTCGCCTGTTTTAGCGGCCGTCGCGGCATCATTACAGCAGTCTGGCATATCGGCATGATCCATATTACTCATGCTGTCGCCTTGCTCCATAGGGCAATTCATCTCATGGCTCTGCGCATAGCTAACATTGGCGAAAACCAACGAAAAACAAAGCAGTAAAAGACTTACTATGCGCATTGTTGCAATGATACTTTTATATATTTTGATAAGCAAGTTTGACCTAAAGACTTTAATTTAAGTTTCGAGCAATAACTGGTCATAAAAACCAATCTGAGCTATTTTTTATAATTTAACAAGCCGCAACCTCAGCGCATTCGTGATGACGCTTACAGATGAAAGTGACATAGCAGCCGCTGCAAAGATTGGTGACAGCAGTATGCCAAAAAACGGATATAAAATCCCAGCGGCAATCGGCACCCCGGCAGTGTTGTAAATAAAAGCAAAAAACAGATTTTGTCTGATATTGCGCATAGTCGCTAATGATAACCGGCGGGCTTCGACAATGCCCATCAAGTCACCGCGTAGCAACGTAATACCGGCACTTTCAATAGCCACATCGGTGCCAGTGCCCATGGCAATACCAACATCGGCCGTTGCCAGGGCAGGTGCATCATTTACCCCGTCGCCAGCCATCACCACAATCCGGCCTTCGTCTTTCAGGCGCTGAATAATCTTGCCTTTATCTTCCGGCAGGACTTCTGCTTCTACTTCATCAATATTCAGCTTACGGGCAACTGCTTCAGCCGAGGTACGATTATCACCGGTCAGCATAACAACGCGTATACCCTCTTTTTGCAGCGCCAAAATAGCCGCTTGAGTGGTTTCTTTAACCGGATCAGCAATAGCAAGTAAGCCAGCGACTTTGCCAGCCACTGCTGCAAAAATCACGGTAGCCCCATCCCTGCGAAGCGTATCAGCTTCATTTTCAAAGTCTGCAGTATCAACTGCTTCTGCCTCCATAAGCATACGATTACCCAATAAAACCCGCTGGCCATCAATCGAACCGGTGACCCCTTTACCGTTAGGGGAATCAAAATCTTCGGCATCGGGCAGCTTAAGATTCATTACCCTGGCTTTTTCCAAAATAGCATGGGCCAACGGATGCTCACTGCCTTTTTCGAGGCCTCCTGCATAACGCATCAGATCTGCTTCGCTGAGTCCATTAGCTGTGACTAGCTTGGTGACCTGTGGTTTGCCTTCAGTCAGTGTGCCGGTTTTATCTACTACAACAGTATCGATCTTTTCCATACGCTCTAGGGCTTCGGCATCCCGGATCAACACACCGCTTTGAGCACCCCGACCGACACCCACCATGATCGACATGGGCGTTGCCAAGCCGAGCGCACACGGGCAGGCAATAATTAATACGCTAACCGCTGCAATCAGCCCAAAAGCCATCGGCGGCGCTGGACCGAAAAATGACCAAACGATAAAGGCGATAACGGCTATGACGATGACGACCGGGACAAACCAACCCGCCACTTTGTCTGCCAGTCCCTGGATAGGTGCGCGACTCCGCTGTGCGTTAGCCACCATTTGTACAATCTGAGACAGCATAGTATCCCGGCCAACCTTGTCGGCTCGCATAATAAAGCTGCCTTGCTGATTAATACTGCCACCGATGACTTGATCGCCAGACGTCTTACTGACCGCCAATGGCTCACCCGTCACCAGCGACTCATCGACATTGGAGTTACCCTCAAGCACCTCACCATCCAATGGTACCTTGTCCCCCGGACGTACCCGAAGGCGATCACCAACCTTGACCTCGTCAAGCGATACATCGGACTCACCACCGTTATCGTCCAACTTCCTGGCTGTCGCGGGTGCCAGATCAAGTAAAGCCTTAATAGCGCCTGAAGTCTTCTCCCGCGCTCTCAATTCCAGTACCTGCCCGAGCAATACCAATACCACGATCACTGCAGCTGCCTCGAAATATACAGCAACAGAACCATCCGCCTGACGGAAGGCATCAGGGAAAATCTGCGGCATCAGGGTTGCCACCAGACTGTAGATAAGCGCCACGCCAGTACCGATGGAAATCAGCGTAAACATGTTCAGGTTTCGGCTCACTATAGATTTCCATCCCCTGACGAAGAAAGGCCAACCGCACCAAACGACTACTGGTGTTGCCAGAACTAATTGAATCCAATTGGACATTTGAGGCGGCACCATATGATCAAGCCCGGTCAGATGCCCTCCCATTTCTAGTATCAACACTGGCAATGCCAGTATCAAACCGATCCAGAATCGGCGGGTCATATCCCTTAGTTCTTCAGAAGGTCCATCATTCAAACTGACTTGCTCAGGTTCCAATCCCATACCACAAATGGGACAATCGCCAGGCTTTGGCTGGCGGATTTCGGGGTGCATCGGACAAGTGTACATAGTGCCCGGCGTTACCGGGGCTTGCGTCTTTTGCTTATCATCGAGGTATTCTTCTGGGTTTTCGTCAAACTTGGATTTACAGCGTGAAGAGCAAAAATACCAGGTTTGATCATCATGCTGACTTTGGTGCTGTGCAGTTTGAGGCTCCACGGACATGCCGCAGACAGGATCTTTGACCTTATGCTCTTCGTGAACTTGGTTGCCATGTCTATGGACATGTTGATGTTCAGTCATCTTGGTTTCTCATTTTGTCTGTAGTCCAGCTCGAAAACGCAATAAAATAGAGTAATACAAGATTGGCGATTGGAATAAGTATTTGAACACCCAACCAACCCGGATAACCCGTGCGCTGACAAATTCGCCAGACAGGGATCACAACAACGATTGCGAACATCAACATCCAAAGCCAATGCCCTGCCCACATATTATTAGTCATCATGGTACTGCCCTCCACGTCAAATATTGTCATTAATGGTGATGATGGGATTCCTGATTACCGGGCTGCTCGGATGCAGCGGATCTTTTCAGGAAAATCTGCTCAGCAACTGCGATAACAATCATCGTAACAACCGCCACACCAATCACAAACGGATCAGTATTCAGCTTAACCCAGACAAAACCACCCAATGCCAGTAAATCCAGCAGAATGGCTGTCGCTGGCACCCATCGATTAGCTTTTATGTCTTCACGCAGATAGCGAAGAACGCCCCAATGAATGGCAATGTCCATAATCAGGTAAAACACGATACCAAGCGCGGCAATCCGGGACAGATCAAAAAATGCTGTCAGGATCAGTCCCAGAACCACAGTGTATACCAACGTGTGCTTTTGAATACTACCGGGCATGCCGAAATGACGGTGTGGCACCAGTTTCATTTCCGTCAGCATTGCCAGCATTCTTGAGACTGCAAAAATGCTGGCTAGAATACCGCCGGCAGTCGCCATCATGGCAATAGCGACCGTAAACCACACACCATATTCACCCAATGCCGGGCGCGCTGCTGCAGCAAGAGAATAGTCCTGAGTTTTGATGATTTCAGCCAGCGACAAATTGCTTGCCACAGCAAAACCGACCAAGCTATAAATCACCACACAAGCGGCGATGGAAATAACGATGGCGCGACCCACGTTTCGTTTAGGATCTTTTACCTCCGAACCGCTGTTGGTAATGGTGGTAAAGCCCTTAAACGCTAATATCCCGAGTGCTGTTGCGCCAAGAAAGTTACTGAAGGTCCCTGCTTCTCCTGGGCTTGTGAAATCGACTGAAATGCTATCGGCGATCCAAACCCCTACCAATCCGATAACAAGGATGCCCACGATTTTCAAAACACCAATAAAAGAGGCGACGCCTTGGATCAATCGATTACCTGATAGATTAATCAGAAAGGCTGCCAGGATAAGTGACACCCCGAGAATGGGCACCATCATGCCGCTCTGGTCCCCACCAAAAAGTTGCATGGTATAAGAACCAAATGTGCGCGCGAGAAAGCTCTGGGCGATCACCATTGAAAAATACATCAGCAAAGCATTAAATGCTGTTGGTAACCTGTCTCCATAAGCTTTATGCAAATACATGCCAATGCCACCTGCAGAGGGATAAGCGTTAGAGATCTTGATGTAGGAATAGGCACTAAAGCTGACGATTACTGCTGCAGCGAGAAAAGCCAGCGGGAACAGCGCCCCAGTCATCTGCGCCATCTGCCCGGTAAGCGCAAAGATACCAGCACCAATCATAACCCCGGTACCGAGCATAACTGTTCCCGCTAAAGTGAGGCTTCCCTCTTTATAATGCGTTGATCTGTCCTCTTTGTTAGCCATTAACTCTCCCCCTTCAGTCTTGCTAATTTTGCAATTCTAATTAAAACCACATCCGAACCCCAGCAACAAAACCAGTTTCGATTTTATCGCCCCCCTCATCAGCGATTTGGTTAGCCTTTTGACCCAAGGCCCGGCTCCAATAAACACCTATGTAAGGCGCAAACTCTCTAGAGATTTCATAGCGATAACGCAGTCCTATTCGAACATCGTTGAATCCACTAGGGCGATCGAACGCTTGGGCATCTGTGAGTCCAGCAGAAACTTCCAAGCGTGGCTGTAAGTACGAAACTTGACTGAGGCGAATGTCGTATTCGGCTTCAAGTGACGCTGCTATGTCGCCATCTTCATTAATGGTAAGTGAATTATCCATTTCAAATCGATAGGGAGCCATGCCAAACAGGCTAAATACTAGATAGTGTTCACGATCGGTATCCGATGCCATTGATCCACGAAGTCCAACGCCGCCCTGTATTTCCCAAAAAGGAGCAATTAACCGGCTCGCCAACACCTCCGTACTTTCCAGTTCAGTGGGTTCACCATCATTTTGTTTATTCTCACCTTCACTTTTAAAATAAACCCGATTTGTGTCGCCACCGTACCAAGCCAACATATCCCAGACGATTAGGTTCTCATTGTTGTCTGTACGGGTGAATTCCAGCCGATCAAATAAAACCTGCCCGGTTCGGTAAGACTCAATGGGTTCGGGCCAATGATCCTCAGCGTGATCGGCAGAGACCGTGGTGCTCATTCCTAAAAAACCGAGCATTGTCATGGTTGTAAGTTTGTTCATATCATCTCCTTATCTGACCCTGACAACTCGAAACATCCCCGCCTTCATGTGATATAGAAGATGACAATGGAAAGCCCAACTGCCGGGTGCATCGGCACTGATTTGCAATGAAACGACCTCACTTGGTTTGAGGCTTATAGTGTGCTTTCGAGGACGGGGATATTGGCCATTTTCAAGTTCCATCCACATGCCATGCAGATGAATCGGATGATCCATCATCGTGTCGTTTACCATTATCAAACGCAGACGCTCACCATGATGAAACTCCACAGGTCCATTGACCTCAGTGTATTTCACACCATCAAAAGACCACATATATTTTTCCATATTACCGGTGAGATGCAGCTCGATGTCACGCTCCGGCTCCCTATCATCAGGCCATGGGTGAGCCCCAATAAGGTCGCCATAGACCAGAACTCGATGGTCGACATTCTCGAGGCCAATACCCGGCTCATTTAGACGGCTGACTGGGTTTCTAGCAATCATGGCAGCACCGGGACCATGACCACCTGGCGCATGTTCAATGCCAAGATCTGGCGCCGAAGGTCGCTGTTGCGTCGCAGCCTTATGCCCACCATGGCCCCCGGACATTTCTTGATGGTCATCCATCCCAAGTTGATCTTCATTGGTGGTTATCATGTCCATCCCACCCATTTCATGGCTCATCCCCATGGCCGCCATCCCTCGCTCTGGTACCGGTCGCAATTCAGGCACAGGCACTTCCTGCCCTAATTCTGTCGCGAGCGTACCACGCACATAACCACTACGATCCATGCTTTCCGCAAAAAGCGTATAAGGACGATCGTTTTTCGGCGTTACAATGACATCGTATGTCTCAGCCACCCCAATTCGAAATTCATCTACCGTAACAGGCTTGATAGGCTGGCCGTCTGCAGAGACCACCGTCATCTCGAGACCCGGAATGCGAAAATCAAAGAACGACATGGCAGAGCCATTAATGATTCTTAAACGAATTTTTTCTCCTGGCTTGTAAAGTGCCGTCCAGTTAGTCGAATTATCGCGACCATTCATCAGATAGGTATAGGTAGAGCCGGTCACATCCAGAAGATCGCGCGCGCTCATGCGCATTTCGTTCCACATGGACCGCTCTTGCCATGTTTTCGCAAGCCCTTGTCGACGAATATCGTCGAAAGTGTCACCCAAGGTTCGCTGCTGGTAGTTGTAATAACCCTCGGCTACCTTGAGATTTCGGAACACCTCGTCTGGATCTTCAAAGGTCCAATCACTCAGGATAATCACATGTTCCCGATCTGCGCCAATATCACCATCCGCTGGGTCAATTACAAGTGGCCCAAAATGACCTAACTGTTCCTGCAATCCCGAGTGGCTGTGATACCAGTAAGTACCACTTTGCTGAACATCATATTCGTAATGATATGACTCTCCAGCCTTGATCCCAGGAAAACTGACGCCAGGCACGCCATCCATATTTTCTGGCAGAATGATTCCATGCCAATGGATAGACGTAGACTCATCCAACGCATTACTAACATGTAACTTGGCTCGTTGTCCTTCTTTCAGCCTAATAAGTGGTCCGGGCATACTACCGTTGATAGTTATCGGTCTAGCAATCCGTCCAGCAACATTCATATCTTCACGGCGAATATGCAGATCGACCACATTCTGCGCATAAATAACATCACCATAGCTTCGACCCAGTGGATAAGCCCATGCCGGCGCCATTTTGGCTAAAACAAGGGCTGAAGCTGTCCCAATGGCAGATTTAATAAAACGTCTACGATTCTCTTCAACTGAATTTGCCATGGAATTCGTCTCCTAACAAAATTGGATTTAACTCAAACGTAAGCCTGTATTGCACACTACCGTCAATGATTACGGGAACTTGAAGATCCCTGAGCCGAAAGAATCTGGTATTGCTCGGGTGATAATTCAGGAAGTCGCTGCAAGAAAGCGACTAGATTCCAAATTTGTTCGTCTGTATGGCCCGCCCCCCAAGCAGGCATACCAGAAGCCTTAATACCATGTTTGATAATCCAAAAATATTCTCTGGCTTGGACTACTTTTGGCTCATCATGGCCTGAATGATTCAACGTCAAATTAGGTGGTTCAGGATACAGTCCCAAAGTGAAATCTGAATTCATTTTGTCTGGCACAAGATGACACCCTGCACACATAGCAGCATAATCTGAACCACCACGAAGTAATCGTGCTGGTATATCAAGATCGGCTGGCACCTCAATATTCTGAGCAGCCCTACTGATGGAGCGTTCACGTAAGGTTTCTAATGCCCAGTACGTAAGCTTTGTGTGCTTACTGTCAGCCCCCATCGGGTAATAGCCTGAATAAATGAACCCTAATCCAGCCAATACCACCATACCTGATACAAATGCAATACACATAAAGCATTTCAAGAACTTTAAAGATGACATATTAATCACTCCGTTATAACAGCCAGCTGTAATTAATGTTGATGCTCAGCAGGTTTATACGCATCTGCCTCCATATCATGGCTAGGATGACCGTCTTCAGACGCTGCTTCATCTTGAGGCATGCATTTCTGCATCATGGCTTGCATGACTGGATCATTCATATCTATTTTAGAATGATCCATATCTTTCATGGCTGCACAGTTAGGTGCTTGTCCCTTGTTAATATGCTCTTCAGGGCTATGAGCTTGAGCAGATAGAGCCAACATTAATGCTGGCAAGGCAACAAAATATGACAAAAATTGACGTTTCATGAGTCGACTCCTAGGTCGTGATAAATTTATGAATAATTTGATTAAAACCAGAATCTGAGACCAACCACGTAGCGTGTGTCACTGGTATCTTCTCCGTTTGCTCTTGAGAAGTCAGCGGTATCACCAAACTGCTCGCTCCACTCGACACCCACATAGGGAGCAAATTGCCGCGTGAATTCATAGCGTAGTCTCAGGCCTATTGAGGCATCTGATAAACCGCTTCCTAAGCCATTAACGTCATCATCCTTGCCATAGGCCGTGAGTTCAGCCCGGGGTTGTAAAATCAAGCGTTGCGTAAGAAGAAATTCATATTCCGCTTCCAGCGACAATGCCGTACGCCCACTGTCCCCCAAATAAGCAGTCAAATCGAGTTCAAACCAGTAGGGAGCAATCCCCTGAATACCGAAGGCAACCCATTCACGGTTTTTGCCTTCATCATAATGGTCAAGCCGAACGCCCAGTTGCGTGTCAAAAAAGGTGCTGATTGCATGACTCCACAGCAGATCTGACTGACTCTCCTCAAGCGTACCGTCGACCACATCGCCTTCAAGTTTGGCTGTAAATCGATTGTAGGTAGTTCCATACCAGCCCTGGAGGTCAAATATTGCAGTGTCGCTGCTCGCATCATATTCTAAGCGGTCACCTAAAATTGCCCAGAAATAATGTTCATCTGCTAATTTCAAAAGGCGTTTTTCTGACAACGAGTACGGACCTTCAGTCAGGGTAAAACCACCTGAATAAGCATGCGGATCCCGTGCGTCTGGCGGCGCTTGGTCACTACCCATTTGCATACCAGAATGATCCATGCTTTCCATGTCATCCATTGCCATGCTTGAATGATCCATTTCTTGCATATTGCCAGTTTCATTCTGCATCCCCGTTTCAGTGTCAGCTCCATGATTTGCATGCGCAGATGTCGTTTGCTTAGTTGCATCATGGTCTTGGTGAGAATCATCGGATTGCGCCCAGACCGGTCCAGTGGCTAAAGACAATGAACACGCAAAGATAATCTGCTTCAACGCATATGAACGGCAATGATTTTTCATGACACCACCACTTCGCGGAACATGCCCGCATCCATATGAAATAATAAGTGGCAATGCCAAGCCCAACGCCCTAGATCATGAGGTGTTGTCAGAAAACTGATGCGTTGTGCAGGTTGCACCGGTATGGTGTGCCGGCGTACCAGCATATTGCCTTGGTCATCTTCGAGATCACTCCACATGCCGTGCAAATGCATGGGATGCGTCATCATGGTGTCATTTTGCAGAATGATTCGTATACGTTCATTGTGAGGCAAATGTACCGGTGTACTTTTACCAAATTCCAGCCCATCAAAAGACCAGCTGTATCGCTCCATATTACCGGTAAGGTGCAGTTCGAATTCGCGGATTGGCACCCGTGTATCATTAAGAACACCGTCCACGGAACGAAGATCTGACAAAGTGAGTACCCGCCGGCCATTGTCTCTCAAGCCAACACCTGGATCATTCAGATTCGTATTCGGCATATCAACCCGCGTATCTACGGATGGGCCATATTCACTGCGAGCGTGGTTCACTTTTTGTGAAGGTGTCGCCAATGGATTCTGACTCATGCCATGCTGGCTATGATCCATCGCCATATCACTGTGATTCATCTCAGAGGGATTCATGGTGCTCTGCTCAGAACCATGACCACTGCCATGGTTCATCTTACCCATCATATCGGACATCGTAAGCCACTTAACCGGGTCCAGCGCCGGAACATCATCAGTTAGTCCTTCATGTATGGCCAGCGTCCCCCGAGCATAACCGGTGCGATCCATACTCTGCGCAAAGATGGTATGCGCGTCATTTTGTGGCGCAACCATGACATCGTAAGTCTCGCCGGGACCAAAGCGGAACTCATCGACACTAACCGGTTGTACGTTCTGACCGTCGGTCTGAACGACCGTCATTTTCAGACCAGGAATACGGACATCATAAAATGTATTACTGGCGCCATTAATGAATCGCAGCCTGACCCGCTCACCGGGTTGGAACAGTCCCGTCCAGTTGCCCGCCGGCGTTGTGCCATTCATCAGATAAGTTAACGTCGCAGAGGATAAATCGGCCAGATCGGTCGGGTTCATTCGCATTTGGTTCCACATTTGTCGTTTTTCAAATGCGCCCATCAATCCCAGCTTTGAGACATCACTAAAAAAGGATGGCACGGTAGGCTGATTATAGTTATACACATCGCTCTCAACCTTCAGTTTCGAAAAAACTGCCATGGGATCTTCGTCCGTCCAATCAGACAGCTGCATCACGTAGTCACGGTCCGCGTCTAGATGGCTTTGTTCAACAAGAGATTGACCCTCACGCGGTTCAATTATTAATGCACCATACATACCAGTCATTTCCTGAAAACCGCTATGCGAGTGATACCAATAGGTGCCACTTTGTTGAAGTTTGAATTGGTAAACGAACGTCTCACCAGGTTCTATGCCCTGGAAGCTAATACCGGGCACACCATCCATTTGATACGGCAGGATAATCCCATGCCAATGAATGGAGGTAGCTACTTTGAGTCGGTTTATTACCCGGATGGTGACCTCATCACCCTCACGTAATCGCAGGGTCGGCGCCGGAATGGAGCCATTAATTGTTGTTGCCATACGCGTGACACCAGTGAAATTAACAGGTGATTGGTCGACAACCAACTCAATAGTTTGGCCAGTTAAGACTGGAGCAGTACCTCTGTAGGCAAGCTGCTTCGAATTGTCCATAGCATACAATAAGCCTGGGAAGCTTGCCAGCACACCACCAGCGGCTATGCCATGTACGAATCGCCGGCGCGTTGGATTAAAAGTAGATATAGGATATATAGGTAACTTCAATGTCAACACTCCAATACAACAATTTTGTGAAAGGTTAACTTTTCGTCCCTGTCATCCGGATGACCAAAACATTACAAAAACGTAATCCTTGTGTAATCCTGTAGTCGTTATTCACCTAATAAACTAATTAGAATGTTGTTCAAGGGGGTATCCATCTATGCGATTATTGTTAGTGGAGGATGAGGTCAAAACAGGCGACTACTTACAAAAAGGACTAAGCGAAGCCGGGTTTCAGGTCAATCTTGTTCGAAATGGCCTAGATGGTCATCATTTGGCAATGACAGAAGCGTTTGACTTGATCGTTCTGGATGTTATGTTGCCGGATGTTGACGGGTGGCGCATCTTGCAGTCGTTACGTGAAGCAGAATGCCAAACGCCGGTACTATTCCTTACGGCTCGTGACACGGTGGATGATCGCGTTAAAGGCCTAGAATTAGGCGCCGATGACTATTTAGTTAAGCCCTTTGCCTTTGCCGAACTTCTAGCAAGGATAAGAACATTATTGCGCCGAGGCATTCCCTCAACTTTTTCTGATCTTCTTAAATTAGCTGATCTGACTTTAGATTTACCTAAGCATCGCGTTACGCGAGCAGGTAAAAAAATAAATCTTAGCCACAAAGAGTTTTGTCTTTTAGAGTTATTGGCACGTCGCCAAGGTGAGGTTCTACCACGCTCTTTGATTGCCTCTCAGGTATGGGACATGAATTTTGACTCTGACACCAACGTGATAGATGTGGCGATACGCCGCCTGCGTGCCAAAGTTGATGACGATTTTGAACCGAAACTTATCCATACGGTTCGCGGTATGGGTTACAAACTTGACGTAGAGCCCGTCGATGAAGCCTTATAATCAAAAACCCCTTTCGCTCGCCGCAAGGGTAATGTGTTTTGTTGGCGCATCTGTAGGATTAAGCTTACTTTTAATTGGCAACCTTGTACTGAATGTGGTCGAACGCCATTTTGCCGAACAGGATGCAGAAGAAGTTGCCGTTATTAATAAGGCTGTCATAGACGTATTGCGAAATAATAACGACAACAATTTACAACTTAGTAAAGCACTGTTCGGTGCTGTCTCTGGACATCATGGCGTCTATTATCAAGTACGTAATCAACAAGGTAAGGTGGTTTTCGAAAGTGCCGGCGCAAACCTTTCAGTAGTGAAAGACAGCATTCGCCAAGTTACAGAAATTAGTGCCGGTGACCTACAAGTCTGGCATGCGGACGATAAGACATTTCGGGGTGTCCTCACGCACAATACGATAGGGGGTCATAACTACTTGGTTATTACTGCCATCGATATTGGCTTTCACCTTCAATTTCTCCATAAATTTCGTCTAACTCTATGGTTAATAATGGTCCTTACATGGGCCGTTACCCTGTTGGCTGCTTGGTATGGCGTTCACAAAGCGCATGCACCAATAAGAAGACTTTCGAACAAAATGGGTGACATACAAGCAGATCGTCTAGATATGCGACTTGCCCCATCTTTTGTCCCATCTGAATTACAGGACTTGGTGTC
The DNA here is from genome assembly GCA_011052985.1 of Methylophaga thalassica. Taxonomy (GTDB): domain Bacteria; phylum Pseudomonadota; class Gammaproteobacteria; order Nitrosococcales; family Methylophagaceae; genus Methylophaga; species Methylophaga aminisulfidivorans_A. The sequence continues at coordinate 8,148 of DRHY01000196.1, read as the reverse complement.
TTCATTCAACCACATGATAGGTCGACTTGAGGATAGCTTTAATCAGCTATCACATTTTTCAGCTGATATTGCACATGAGCTACGAACACCTCTGACTAATCTCATCACCCAGACACAGGTTGGCTTAGGCAAGTCCAGAACACTCGAAGAATACCGTGAATTGTTGTACTCAAATTTGGAAGAACAAGAACGTTTGGCAAAGATGATTAATGATATGTTGTGGTTAGCAAAAAGTGACCACGGCTTAATCAAACTTGAACAAACACCGCTGGACTTATCCGATGAAGTAAGAGAATTATTCGGTTTTTTTGAAGCTTTGGCAGAAGACAAAAAAATCGCACTCACCAAGGAAGGCCACGCTCACCTCATTCTGGGCGATAAAGCCATGTTGCGCAGAGCAATTTCTAACCTACTTTCTAACGCCATTCGCTTTACTAAATCTGGGGAAACAGTACTGGTACGACTGGATAATCCTTCAGACCATGAGGTTTCATTGACTGTTGAAAATCCGGGGAGCGCAATTCCCGCCAAACACTTGCCAAATCTCTTTGACCGTTTCTATCGAGTCGACCCGTCCAGGGCAAGACAAAGTGAGGGGGCGGGACTTGGTCTCGCCATTGTTCGTTCAATCATCGAGGCCCATAGTGGCCGTTTAGAAGTCACATCTAAAAGCGATAAGACTGCATTCATCATCTATTTACCTACGACGATTAAAGATATTCCATGATGGTTGGGATATGTCGGTGGTTATTCCTATCAGCGACATTAAATATAATGTGATTAACAATTTCAGATACTAGATAAAGCTTCACGCAGCTTCAACACTTGTACTTATTGGAGTGGCATTTTTTTACCGTTTGTAGAGCATACGAACTATATTCTGCCTTGCCTGCCTTTGTTAATTATTCTTTTGTGTTCACGATTTCCTTTGCTTATAACAAGGATTATGGAAGCCTCAGGCAGAATGATCATCCTATTTAACTATAGAGGACGTCCAACAAAGGGGCTTTAAGCAGACTGGTAAAGATAGCAATAACGGTCTTTAATCAAACTAATCATATAAGATTAAAGCTAACCGTTGGCATTAATAATGTTTTCCGATAGAGGAGAATCAATGAAAAACATCGATAGTTCTCAAGAGCAGACAAGATCACAACGGCTAAACCATCACTGTACCTGCGTTACTCTAGATTGGTCAGCGATTATTCGCGATCTCAACAACCAATTGGGCGATAACCCTGAAGGCATCCTGTCTACTTCGGCCATGCGCCAATTCTTCTCAAATGCCGCGATTTTTGTTCCAAGTTCTGATCTTGAACAAATGCAGGCGATTGTTAAGGCAATTGAATCCGCTGTATCACTTGCAGAATATCAGCAACAGGTCATGTCTTGGGCACCTGAGAGTGCACGGCATAATCCCGGTCCAGTAGGCGCTTTTATGGGCTATGATTTCCACCTGAGTGAAGATGGCCCTCGTCTTATCGAAATCAACACCAATGCCGGTGGCGCTTTTCTTAATGCCATTCTGACTCGTGCCCAACTAAAATGTTGTAGCGGCAGTGCACAGGCATCTTGGGCTAAAGATTTCGATGAAGCGGTCATTACGCAATTTATAAGTGAATGGCAAAGCCAGCGAGGTAGCGGTCAACCTGAGCGAATTGCAATCATCGACGATGCACCAGAAGAACAACATCTCTATCCGGAGTTCAAACTCGCGCAAGGGCTTTTCATCCAACATGGCATTGATGCCGTCATACTCTCCCCAAAGGATCTCAAATACGAATCAGGAGTCTTGTATGGTAATAAACAGAAAATCGATTTGGTATACAACCGTCTGGTCGATTTTGGACTAGATGCACCTGAACATGCCGCTTTGCGCTCTGCATGGTTAGAAGGTGGTGCCGTTATCACCCCGAATCCCTATACGCACGCTCTATTGGCTGATAAGCGAAATCTGGTCTTACTGTCAGATCAACATAACCTGATAGATTGGGGGTTAAGCGCTGAAAATGCTGAACTTTTAAAAAAGGGTATTCCCCACACCATTCAGGTTAATGCATATGATGAGCAATCGCTTTGGCTGCAACGGCGACAGTGGTTTTTTAAACCGGTGGCTGGCCATGGCAGTAAGGGTGTCTATCGTGGCAGCAAGCTGACTAAAAGCACCTTTGCACGTATTCTTGAAAGTGATTATGTTGCACAGGCCTATGTGCCACCCTCAGAACGTGTTGTGATGGTTGATAACGAACGTGAAATGCTTAAGGTTGATGTGCGATTGTATACCTACCGAGGGGAGTTATTACTTGCTGCAGCAAGACTTTATCGAGGTCAAGCTACCAACTTACGTACACCGGGTGGTGGATTTGCACCTCTACTTTTACAGCAATGTTAGATGAATCTGTGTTCTTGGTGTAATCTGTACTTAACATTAAGTGTGGATATTAAAATTCAACTTAATCATATGGTTACTAGGTTTTCAACATAGAAAACATGAAAATAATAACATTTGACGTGAGTTAATACGGGAGAGGATTATAGGGGTTACACTCTATAGAACATTGCCGTTCAAAGCTGGCTGGCAAAATTAAAGTTAAAAACCCCCGGTGACTAAAAGCCATCAGGGGCTTGTTTTATTATTTAGCCGTTAATTTTTTTGTTATTTAATGATTTTTCAATAAATACTAGAGATTATTTAGTAAATATTAATTAAGATTGTTTTATTTAACAGCTTTTTGCGTTTTTCTAACAAGACGACCTAATGCACCACTAGGGTCTTCGTCAACGATTTTTTGTAAGTTAGTTGCTTCGCCAACGATAACTACGCCACCCATACCGGCACCCCAGTGCGGATCGCATTTATACAAATAAACCCCCTCAACAGTAAGTGGATCACTGGTGAAGTTTTCTCCAATTTTTGACGTAAAGCCTTCTGCACCTTCAGGAATATATTGTTTCACACCATCATTTGATGTAAATTCAGTATTAACGTTGTGAATGGTCATTTTTGTCCATGAAACTTGGTCACCTGGCTGGACTTTCAAAACTAAAGGTTTAAATGCCAGCCCCACAGCTTGTACCTCATGAACTTCTGCCATTGCAGCGGAAGAAAAAAGTGCTGAAGCACCTAAGATAACAGCAGTTGTTGTTTTGATAATGTTCATTAGAAAGAACCTCTCTAGTTGATTTCAAATTTCTTTTTATTGTTGAAGACATTTTTATCATAAAGAAACTGAACTACGACTGAACAACTGACTATTTTCGCAATGAAATAGTTAATAAATATTCATCATTCTAATTAATATCAATGTGATATGGATTGTTTTGTCAGTGATAAAACCCACCCGAGCTAGACTAAAAGGATTGTTCAGTGCCGACTATTAACTGGGTGTAAGCGGCATGTACTGCCTTAACTTTGTGCCGAGCTGTACCCTTGACCCCCTCTTTTGTCCCATCGGAATTACAGGACTTGGTGTCTTCATTCAACCACATGATAGGTCGACTTGAGGATAGCTTTAATCAGCTATCACATTTTTCAGCTGATATTGCACATGAGCTACGAACACCTCTGACTAATCTCATCACCCAGACACAGACAGGTTGGCTTAGGCAAATCCAGAACACTCGAAGAATACCGTGAATTGTTGTACTCAAATTTGGAAGAACAAGAACGTTTGGCAAAAATGGTTAATGATATGTTGTGGTTAGCAAAAAGCGAACACGGTTTAGTCAAGCTGGAACAAACACCGCTGGATTTATCCGATGAAGTCAAAGCGTTGTTTGGTTTTTTTGAAGCGCTAGCAGAAGACCACAAAGTCGCACTAACCATAGCTGGTCAAGCATGACCAATTCATGGCGATAAAGCCATATTGCGCAGAGCAATATCTAACCTAGTTTCCAACGCCATTCGCTTTACTAAATCTGGGAAAAGAGTACTGGTACGACTGGATAATCCTTCAATCGAAACATTGACTAGGTTTCTCCGCTCATTTTCTTTCAGAAAGTATCATCGGCTAATATCCTTCTTATGAAAGTTTTAGAAACTTACTGTAATAGCTCCATTTTAAAACGGACACTGGGTTGACATGGCTATTTAGGATGCAGATTGTCTATTACATAATGATGAATATGCTGTCGCCCAGATAATGCTATGTGCGGGTGGTTATCAGCTAGATCATCATGTCTATGTATGAACTTTTTAGAGTCATTTAATGGCCATAACCTGATTGCTGAAATGAGCGCAATCAATGCAAGGCTGGCAAGCACAACCAAAGTTATCTTCAAACCGGCAATCGATCCAAGCCAGCCAGCCAGCGGATAGGCAACGAGCCAACCGGCATGGGATAAGGAGAACTGGGCAGCAAAAAGTGCGGGTCGGTCCACCCCAATGGATGATTTTATTAACAATCTGCCGACGGGTGTCTGTACAGCCGAAGAGCCAATGCCAAGCAAAGCCCAGACCGGGATCAGCCATTCAAAGCTGTCTATAGCGATGGCCAAAAGCATTCCTGAAATGAGGATACCCGCTCCCGTTAACATGACCCGACGATCCTGCCATCGCTTGAGCAAAGCAGGTAAAGTCAACGCCGCCAACATTGAACCTCCACCAAATGCCGCAAAGGCCATTGCCGTATGCTGATCTGTCAGGCCGAAGTGGCCCTTCACCAGTACCACAGTGTTAACGATCACCATGGCACCGGCCAAGCTGACAACAAAGTTTAACGCCATTAGTCCCTTTAACCGGGGCGTTGCAGCAAAGATTTTGAATCCGCGCCGGGCACGCTCATAAACGCTGCGATGCTTCTCCGGTTTGACACCTGATGGAATAGCTACAGAGACTACAAGCAACGCTGAGGCGATGAAGCCAATAACGGTTCCCGAGAATAGCCCATGCCAACTTGTAACCAGCAAGAAAACTGCTGCCAGAGCCGGGCTAATGAGGTTTTCCAAATCATATGCAAGGCGGGACAGCGATAGAGCCTTGGTGTAATCATCTTCATCCGGAAGCGTATCCGGGATAATCGACTGAAAGGTTGGGGTAAATGCTGCAGAAGCAGATTGAAGTACTGCGATCAGCACATACACCTCCCAGACTTCGGTAACAAAAGGCAATGCAAGCGCTGTTACAGCACGAACAATATCCAACGACACCAGCATCGCCCGGCGTGGGACGCTTTCCGCTAACGCCGAAGCAAGCGGTGCGATCAATACATAAGCGATCATCTTGATGGCCATTGCCGTGCCCAGCACCTGGCCGGCATCATTACCGGCCAGATCAAACGCCATAAGAGTAAGTGCAACAGTTGCCAAGCCGGTTCCCAACAAGGCAACAACCTGTGCGAAAAACAGGTGCCGATATGTGCGATGCATCAATATGTTAAACATGGTTCACCTTAATTTTATGAATATTGGCAATAGCTTTAATTGTTCATAGTGGTCAGTGTTTAAGCACAAATGCGTCCCCAAGACATTGCAGTATGTAATTCGGGTTCTACCTCGTTTCCACGGACGGTTTAAAAACGGTTGATAACTTCATATCGTACTTAGCAACTCTTCGTCTCATCCGAGGATTATGAAAACGCTCAATATAGTCAAATAAATCAGCTTTGGCAGAATCCAAGGTTGGGTAACGCATTCGGTTTGTCCGTTCTCTTTTGAGTACACCAAAAAAGCCTTCACAGGCAGCATTATCGCCACAATGACCGACCGCACTCATCAATGTATTTTTACTAAGCAATCGCTGGTAATCGCCGCTTCTGAATAGACTGCCTCTATCAGAATGTAAAATAACAGGCCCTCTTCCCTGGCTTTGCCAAACAGCCATTTCAACGGCGCGTAATACCATCTGTCGATCTTGCCGGTGATGCATTGACCAGCCAATCACCAGCTTGCTGAACAGATCGAGTACAACACACAAATACAGCTTGCCTTCGCCTGTTTTGATTTCAGTGATGTCGGTGACCCACTTAGTCTCTGGTTCCAGAGCCATGAAGTCTCGCTCCAACAAATTATTAACACCAGGCGGTGTTAATAATGGCGGTTTCTTCTGTCCCCGTTTCTTTTTTCTCGGCCATTCCTGAAGTCCGGCAACCGTCATTAAACGTGCAACCCGATTTTTGCTGGCTGTTTCACCTTCAATTGTCAGATCTTCATGCATTCGCGGTGCACCCAAAATACCGCCACTATCTGTATGAAGTTCACGAATGCGCGTCAGCAATCGATTGTTATCATTCTGTCGGTCACTCGGTAAACGTGCTTCCCAGCCGTAATAACCGCTAGCGGAAACCTCCAGACAACGACACATTAAGCGTACGGGAAACTCGACGCGACACCGTTGGATCGCCTGATACTTCAGGACGACTCCCTGGCAAAGAACGTCGCCGCTTCGCGTAAAAAATCCCGTTCCTTCTTCACTCGCGCCAGTTCACGTTTAAGAAGGGCAACTTCTTCATCTCTGGGACTACCCGTACCATTAAAGGCCTGCTGGCCATTCTGATCTGCTTCACGTCGCCATCTCGTTAGCAGATTTGGAGCAAGCCCCAGTTTTTGAGCAATCTGGGCACAGCTAAACCTGGCTGCCGGGTTTATTCAACAGCACCACGTTTGAACTCTGGACTGTATTTTCTTCTCTTCGACATAAACATTCCTTTTGCCCATTATCAGGCTTCTTTGAAGTGTCCGCAAAATCGGGGTAGAGCCCCTAGGGATTGTATTTGTTCTAGGTTGGTATCCTAGAGGGGCTAAACAATTATCCTTAGCTCTTTTGCCAATTATTTTGGGCTGTATTGGGCTTAACTACTTACATCAACAGCTTTTAAATCAAGTATCAAACTAATTCCAGTGGACGATCCAGATAGTTTCGTCAAACTAATGATTCACCAGATTAATTATTTTAATGTGTCCAGCAACGACGATCAGGGAATGCTATGTAGCTCTATGTCATCTAAATATTTCACCATTTGCCATATGGCGCTATAATATAGGCCAGATGGCATACAGCCAAAGGGGAAATTTATGTCAGAAAAATATATTGAAATTGAAATGAAGCCTAAAGCTGGGAGAAGAGTTAAGCCTGCTCATGTTACAAAATACTCAACGCCACTGCCAACTCCCGAAGAAATAATGATAAGTGTTGGATTTTCTACCAATAATAAACTGCAACTTATTCAGCAAATAAGACGAGGTGTAGCAGTTTCTTCGCTATATGCACTGGCCGATAGACTAAGCATTGGCGTGAATGAAATGAGTGAGATAGTCAATATTTCAGCAAGAACATTTACCAGAAGAAAGCGTGAAGGTGTGCTTCACGCCGATGAAACGGAACGCGTTTACCGACTTGCTGATCTCATGGCTAGAGCAACCGAAGTGCTGCATAGTAATGAAGATGCACAGCATTGGCTCAAAACTCCCAAAAAAGCATTGGGAGGTGAAACGCCTCTTAAACTGGCTGATACAGAATTAGGAGCGAAAGAGGTTAAAGACTTACTGGGTAGAATTGAGCATGGTGTCTTTTCATGACAGACATTACTGCTGTCCGAATTATTCAAAATCAATTAGCTTCAAAAACAGAGGTGATCAACGGTATTAAAGTTCCTGCAGCATTTACTGGAGAAGGTTCTAGAAAGTTTGGAGGAAGATGGAATTCTATTGGGACTCCAATAGTTTACACAGCTGGTACTCAGTCTTTGGCAATCTTAGAAGTTGTTGTTCATGTTGAATCTGAAAGACTGTTAGAGCACTATTCATTGTTTGAGGTAAGCTTCGATCAAAGTCTTGTATTAGAGCTTTCGCTCGATAGTTTGCCTGAAGATTGGCAGAGTGACCCAGCAGCGGAATCGACTAAAGTAATCGGTGATCAGTGGGTAAAACAAGCAGATTCTCTTATTCTACAGGTGCCAAGCACTATCGTTAGCGATACACCAAACTACATCATCAATCCTTATCATCCAAATTTAAACAAGCTCAATATTATTGGGCCTATACCTTATCCCATTGATCCTAGAATTAAGCAGACCCGTTCTTAAAATCAGATTATCCCTTTATTCCTTAAATAGAATTCTAATTTCTTACGAAGTATAAGATTTATTCTAAGTGCATTACGAATAGCTTTAACCAGTCTCACTGGCTCAATGGATAAGGCACCCTCTACGT